>NZ_CCBH010000135.1:0-117818 GCF_001368935.1 Novosphingobium sp. KN65.2 | reverse complement strand
CCTCAGCGCCGATCTGTGAGTCATATCTACCGAGCCTGATCGACGCCAGAAGGGAACGCGGCTCATTGCCGCTACTTCCCTGCCGCCGCGTCGCCACAGCCCCACGCTACCTCAGACGTTGTCGTTGGCGATACGCACTGGCTTCAGAGAATCGAGAATTTAACGATCGCCCTCTCTTTGCGCAGGAACGGGAAAGCCATGCAGGCAGAGCCATCATGCATGGTTGGGCCGGTCCTCGATCGAGCAGAATGAGCTTCTCCGGGCGTTATATACACCTCCACCTTTCATGCAAAGATGGGGCCTTCAAAAGCCGCGCAAATACAGTGATTTATAATCGCCGTCGATGCAGATGTTGCTTTTTCGCACTACACTGGACGGATTCCTGAGTCCTCATTGACAATGCCCGGTGTGGCCAATAGTTGGGCTAAATCGAATTAGCGTTCCTGTTTTAAACGCTATTGGCTGCAAGAGATGGCCACACGGCAAGGGAGATGTGCATGAGGTTGAATCTACTTCTTATTTCTGTATCCGCGTTGGCAATGCCCGGTGTGGCCTTGGCGCAAAATGCTTCCGACGATGCGCAGAACGAAGCGGGGCTCGGCGATATCATCGTCACCGCGAACCGTACCGCTTCCGACGCGCAGGACACCCCGATTGCGCTCAACGTATATTCCGGCGACGCCCTTCGCGATCAGGGAATCAACTCGATCCGCGACCTCAGTGCGATCGATCCCAGCGTCAACATCTCCAACAACGCCGGCGCGGCCTATATCGCGGTGCGCGGTATCGCTTCTACCGACACCACCGAAATCGGGGATCCGTCGGTCCCGATTGCACGGGACGGATTCTATACGAACCGTTCCTTCTCGATCAATTCTTCGATGTACGACATCGAACGTATCGAAGTCCTGAAGGGTCCCCAGGGCACCCTCAACGGACGCAACTCGACCGGCGGCCTTGTCAGCATCATCACCAAGCGCCCGGAATTCCGCAACGGCGGATACAGTTCGGTCGAAGTCGGTAATTTCGGCACCTTCAACGGCGAAATGGGCGGCAATCTGGCCGTGACCGACAGTCTGGCAGTGCGTGCGTCGGGCACGTTCATGCACCATGACGGATATCGCGATCTTGACGGTCCTGCCCGCGAAGGCGATGACGAAGACTTCGCTTCGGGCCGCATCCAGGCCCTCTACCAGTCCGGCGGTCTCACCGCCTGGGCTTCCTACCAGCACGATTCCCGCAAGGTGAATGGTGATGCCTCCCTGGCGGTGCCCCTTGGTAGTCCCAAGCCCGATTTCAGCGATCTGGCGGCATTCCCCAATACAGCTCCGATTTCGACGGACGTTGTCGGCGATCGCTTCCGCTGGGAACTGTCCTACGATGCCGATTTCGGCATCAATTTCATCTATTCCGGCGGTTACGACAAACAGAGCTGGCGCAACGTGCTCGATGCGACCGGCCCGGTTTATCCGGCCAATCGCCAGTTCCGCCAAAGCGAGAAGCCCGAAACCTGGAACCATGAGTTCCGCGTCAGCAATGATCCAGCCAACCGCGTTTTCTTCCAGGCAGGCTATTTCCGCTTCCAGGAGACAAACACAGTCGATTCCGGACTGTTCAACCGCGAGATGACCGGCCTGTTCGATCCCGAAACCGGGTTCCTGGCAGGCGCACCCAATGCCGACCAGTCCTTCCGTTACGGCATCAAGTTCGATTACCGCATCAAGACCCGCTCGCAGGCCGTGTTCGGACAGATCGATTTCGACCTCACCGATCAGCTCGAGCTGAGCGTCGGCGGGCGCTACACCTGGGACAAGAAGACCCGCGTCGGTCAGGCAGTTCTCAACCTGCCCGCGCTGGCCTTCCCGCTTTGCGCGAACGACTTCCCCGCAGACGGCTCGTGCCCGCCGTTCCTGCTGACCACTCCGGGCAACGGCAAAATCAGTGACAGCCAGCCGACCTGGCATGTCGGCCTGAATTACCACCCGACGCCGGACACGCTGATCTATGCGAAGTACGATCGCGGGTACAAGTCGGGCGGCTTCAATTCCAACGGCAGCAGCGCTTCCGTGGACTACGGTCCCGAGCAACTCGACGCCTTCGAATTCGGCACCAAGAACTCGCTGTTGGGCAATACACTGCAGGTCAATGCCGCGGCATTCTACTTCGATTACCGCGGTTACCAGGCCTCGCAGAACTCGGATGCACTTAATGGAGGTGCCGGCGTCTTCAACGTGGGCAGCGCCAAGATCTACGGTGTTGAAGGCGAAGTGAAGGCTCTGCTCGGACAGAATACACGTGCCGGGGTCAATGCTTCATGGCTCCACACCAAGTTCGGCAAAAACATCATCGTCAACAATGGCGACGACGTTCCCTTCAATATCGGCGGCAACGAACTGCCCAATGCGCCGAGCTTCACGGCTACTGTATCGCTCGACCAGGACGTGCCGCTTTCGAGCGGGAAGGTCACGGCGCATGTCGACGGCAAGTATTCCTCGGACTTCTACTATTCGGTCTTCAACTTGCCGGACGTGGAATCGAGCAGCTACTTCATAGCCAACGCCTCGCTCGGCTATGCTTCCGTCAATGGTTGGAAGATCCAGGCCTATGTGCGCAATATCTTCGACAAGAACATTCTGTCCTATGCAGCGCAGAACTTCGTGGCCAACAACAATACATACCAGTTCCAGCCGCCCCGCACCTATGGCATTCGTGGCAGCGTAGAATTCTGATGATCTGAAATTCCGGCGGCCGTAGCTTTCGGTCGCCGGAAAGACAGCCAGATACGAATACCGATCTAAAATTACAGGCGGCGCAGCGAATATGGCTGCGCCGCTTTTTTTCGGTCCAGGGTTATTGACGCCAACTCGCTTCTCTGAGCGCGATCGGGCGATCAGAACATGGCGCGTATGCCCACCACGGCAGAAACATCGGAAGCCCCCTCTCCCGCCGCGCGGGCGATGCGGGCGGTTTCGCCGAGCTTGCGTTCCCAGTTCACGCCAATGTACGGTGCAAGCGAACGGTTGGCATCGTAGCGCAGACGCGCGCCCATCTCTACCCGTTCGAAGCCGGCTCCGACACCGATCTCCGGCACGTCCTGGAAGGCGAAGTCGAATTCGACTTCAGGCTCGAGCACCAGCACCTGAGTCAGGCGCTGGTCATAGGAAGCCTTGCCCCGGGCGTGCACGTCGCCCTTGTCGGATACGAGCAACTGCCCTTCGACCTCGAACCAGTAAGGCGCAAGCCCCTGGATACCCAGCAACGCATAAGTGCGCTGCGGATCGGGACGAAAGTCATGCCGAGCCCCGACCTGCAGATTGAACCAGGGGTCGAGAGCATGGCGCCAATAGGCTGCGACCTCGATGCGTTCCGCAGCTTCGCCGAAGGTGCCCTCTCCTTCGCTGGCAACGACGATCCGGTCGATATCGCCGCCGTACCAGGCTTCCCCCTCCCAGCCATAACCGTCCTTGCCGTCCTTCATACGATAGTCGAGGCGATCGACCTGGAGCGCGAGCGTAGAGAAGGCGGAATGCTTCAACAGCGCATCGCGCGCCGCCTGCATCCGGTCCTGGGGGAAATAGCGGTCGGCAGGATGATCGGTCGGCACTTGGGGTGGCGGCGCCTTACCCGGCTGATCGACAACTTGCGGCGCGGACATCGTGTGGCCGGCGTGGGCCGAATGGTCCTCACCCATGGGCATGTCCATCGGCATGTCCTGCATATCATGCATCGCATGGTCGCCGGCGGGCATGGCCTCGCTGCCTTCCATCGGCATGTTCATGCCGTTCTGATCCTCCACGGATCCGTGCATGGAATGATCCATGCTCCCATGGTCCATCTGCGAATGGTCCATGGGCGCTTCCTGCTGCTGTGCCGCAGCCATTTCCGGCGAGAGCAGGGCGATGACAAGTAGCGATGCCGAAGCTGCCGTGCGGATCGAGAGACGGGCCATCATGCCGCCTCCCCCTCATCGCGAACCGTGACGATGCGCATCATCCCGGAATGCATGTGCAGCAGCATGTGGCAGTGGAAGGCCCAGTCGCCCTCCCCGTCTGCAGTCAGGTCGAACGACACTTTCCCGCCCGGCAGCACATTGACGGTGTGCTTGCGCACCCGGTGCCCGGGCTCGCCGCTGACCAGTTCGAAGAAGTGACCGTGCAGGTGGATCGGATGCGGCATCATCGTGTCGTTGATGAGGTTCACGCGAACCCGTTCGTTGAGTCGGAACGGAATCGGATCGGGGCCCTCCGAAAGCGCCTCGCCGTCGATCGACCACATGTAGCGTTCCATGTTCGCCGTGAGATGGACGTCGATTTCCCGGCTTGGGGTGCGCGGATCGGGATTGGGATCGAGCGCGCGCAGATCCGCATAAGTCAGGACGCGGTGGTCGACGTTTTCCAGTCCGGTCGGCCGATCCGCAAGCCGGTCGACCGGCATCGGCGAAAGCGTCGCCACGCCCGGCCCCATCTTCACGCCGGGCGCGACCGAGGGATCGCGCATCGACATGGAATGCCCGTCCATCGATTCATTGGCAGGCTTGCTCAGGTCGATCATGCCGCCCTCACCCATATCCATCCCGGACATGTCCATGCCCATGTCGCGCATGGTGAGCAGCGGCCTTTCACGCAGCGCCGGAACCGGCGCCACAAGCCCGGGCCGCTGCGCCAGCGACGCGCGTACGAGGCCGGAACGGTCGATCGCCTCGGCGACAATCGCGTAGCTGTCCGCCTCACCCGGCTCGACGATGAAATCGTACGTCTCGGCGATCGCGATCTGAACTTCATCGGTTTCGATGGGCTGGACGTGGTTGCCGTCGGCCGCGACGACCTTCAGCGGAAGGCCGGGTACGCGGAAATTGAAGTTCGTCATGGCCGAGGCATTGATCACCCGCAACCGGACCTTCTCTCCGGGGCTGAACAGGCCCGTCCAGTTTTCCTGTGTGCCATGGCCATTGATCAGGAAGCTGTAGGTGGAGCCGGTCACGTCCGAGATGTCGGTCGCATCCATGCGCATTTGCGCCCATTCCAGGCGATCGGAAAGGCTCTGGTCCTTGCCCGCCAGCAATCCGGCAAGGGTCTGCTTCTGGCGGTTGAAGTAGCCGCCCATCATCTTGAGGCGCCGCAATTGCTCATGCGGATGCATCGGGCTCCAGTCCGACAGGACCAGAACATGCTCGCGGTCATAGGCAATCGGATCGGGACCGGCCGGATCTATGACGATGGGGCCGTAAAGTCCGACGGCTTCCTGCATCCCGGAATGGCTGTGGTACCAGAATGTGCCGGAATGGACGATCGGGAACTCGTACACGAACGTCTCGCCCGGATCGATGCCGGGGAAGCTGACGCCGGGTACCCCGTCCATCTGGAAGGGAAGTAGCAGGCCGTGCCAGTGAATCGAACTCTGTTCCCGCAAGGTATTGGTCACGGCAAGGCGTACATTCTGCCCTTCGCGCAAACGCAGGAGCGGTGCGGGCAGCGTACCGTTGACGGTAATCGCATGGGCCGAACGGCCGCCGGTCGCGAAGTGGCTTTCGCCGATCTGGAGCGCAATGGAATCGCCCGAGAGCGTGCCGAAGCCTGCCGTACCCGGGGTGCCGCTGCGGGCCCAGGCGGGTGTCATTGCGGAAAGCCCAAGGCCCCCGGCAAGCATACCGGACAAGGCAAGGAAACGGCGGCGGTTGAATGGATCGAGAGCAGTCATCGCCGATAATACGCAGATCCGGCGCTCACCCCTCAAGCAATTGCGACAATTTCTGGCGAGCCCGGTAAATTCGGGTTTCCACCGCCTTGCGGCTGATACCGAGGACTTCGGCAGCCTCGTCCTGCGTCATGTCTTCCAGCGAACATAGCAGCAGCGGTTCCTTGAGGTTGGCCGGCAGACTGGCAATCGCCGCGTGGATTCTCTCCACGCCCCGACGCGATGACAGGGCCTCCTCCGGGTTCTCCTCGGGGTCGGCAATGTCGATGGCATCGTCGATCGGCACGGCGAAGGAAAAGAACCGACGCACCGTTCGCCGCCGGGCCCAATCATGGCATTTGTTACGCGCGATGCGCAGGATCCAGGCGCGGAAAGGACGCGTGCGATCATAGCGGTTGAGAGCGAGGAACGCGGCGACAAAGCTCTCCTGGGTGACGTCGAGCGCGTCACTTTCGTTGCCGGTCAGGCCATGCACGAAACGGAACACCGCCTCTCGGTGGTGTTTCATGAGGACATCGAATCCGGACTGACGACCGGCAAGGGCAGCTGCCACCGCCGATGCATCGTCGCCTTGACCGACCCTATCTTTTCCGGTTTGCCCCCCCTGCCCGGACACGCCGGATCATTCCTCTGGCGGCGTGGTCAGGGCGTGCGCAACAGCGGAATCAAACCGCCTGGCCTGTTCCGGCCGGAGCACGGCGCGCATGGAGAATACATGCCGAAGCGTCGCCTTCTGCAACTCGCCCATCGCCATATGCGATTGGTCGACCGCCTTCTCGACTGCCGGACCATACGTATGCTCACGCTCGATCGCCTCTGCCAGCTGCGCATTGGCCTGACGCAAGCGCCCGTCGAGCAGCTTGCGCCTTTCGGCAAAATCGTGCTCAAGGCGATCAATCTGCGCTTCCTGTGCCGGATCGAGATCGAGTTCCTCGTGCAGCACGGCATGAAGCCGGCTTTCATGATTGTCACCCGCGCGCAGCTTCTGACCGATCAAAAGAGCGGCCAGCGCTGCAAGAAAAGCCAGGGCAATGGCAAGAAGGTAGCCGCGCAGGCCGGCCATGATCAGGAAACCAGCAAGTGCGAAGGCGCGGCCGCGGGTAGACCGAGGAGCGGATCCTCATGTCCTGTAGGTGCACCCGGCATTGCCAGCCCGCCCCACAACCCGATCAGTCCTGCAACCGCACAGGCAAGCGCGATGCCGCGCCGAGCCACCAGGCGCTCGCGCGCTGTTTTCAGCCCGGCCATGACCGAATTCTCCAGCGCGCCAAGCCTGGCTGGCAC
Organism: Novosphingobium sp. KN65.2; assembly: GCF_001368935.1. Taxonomy (NCBI): domain Bacteria; kingdom Pseudomonadati; phylum Pseudomonadota; class Alphaproteobacteria; order Sphingomonadales; family Sphingomonadaceae; genus Novosphingobium; species Novosphingobium sp. KN65.2. The sequence continues at coordinate 110,840 of NZ_CCBH010000135.1, read as the reverse complement.
AGGTTCGTCCCGCAATTGGGCTATGAACCGTTCGAGATCGTCCATTGAGTGCTATCCTGAAAAACTTTCGCTTGCACGGCTATACGCAGCGGCACTCGATTTCCCTCATCAGGGTGAAAAGTACCGCGATCTGAATTTGCCTACTTCTTGTGGCCTCCGCCATTCTTCTCTGATTAGTATGTTAATGGCACCGAGATCATCGGTCAGTCGGCTCCATCCTGCGACCGGCGCTTGGCATAGCTGACGACGAAGGCTTCCCATACGCGCAGCCATTCGGTGTCAGTGCGCAGCTTGGCGATTCCGGGAAAGCCAGCCCTGAAGGCGTCCGCCATGGTATCGACTGACCAGGGTTGTCCTTTCTCGAGACCGATCTTGCGAAATGCAGCTTCGCGTGTACCGAAGCTCAGGCTGCCTTCTGGAAAGGCTCGGAGTTCTTCGGTCAGTTGCGGTGTTTCCCGGCGGATCTTCCGCTCGAGAGCGACCGATGATCTCGGTGCCTTTTCCGGTGCGGCAGCCCCGACCAACCGCAGGTGCGGCCCGACCAGCTTGCGCTCGAGCGGGGCCGGAGACGGGTGAAGCACGACCTTGCGGCCCGAGAGATCGACATTGGCGTTGGGATAAACGGCTGAAACCAGCTGCATTGTCTCGCGCACGGTCTGGCGGAACCGTTTGGAATCCGCGCTGTTGCCAAGATGGCGTGCGAGTTGGTCCCAGGAGATGGTTTGGCCCTTGTTGCTCGTAATGCGCGGCAGGCGGTAAGCCAGATAGGTATAGAGATCGAGCGCAGTAGGCGTGCCCTTCAATTCCCGGATTGCGATCTCGTTCAGAGGCACGGCGTGTTCGATCAAGTGGCTGTAGAACGCCTCCGACATGCGAATTTCGCGCGCAAAGGCACCGTTCTTTTCAAGCGAGCCTGCATATTCGTTCGAGATCTTCACATCGCGCACGGCAAAGGCATTGTCGCCCGCTTCTGTGCCATCCCATCGGATCTGCCATTCACAGGCCAGCAAGCGGTCCACCTGCTCGCGCATACGGTTGGCAGTACCGCGCGGTCCATATGACACGGTCTGATAGCCGAGCCGACGCATCCATTCGGTGAAGTTGCGACCGAGATAGACGTCACGTGAGCGCTTCGTGACGGCTTGCGAAAGCAGGTAGATAAGCGCGACACGTGGATAGGCGCCATAGGGAACACCAAGGCTCCTGAGCACCGGCTTGCCATCGACAGTCTGCAGGACAGGCCGCGGATTGATGGCCAGAGCATACTTTCCGTCTTCGCGCAGGATGGGTTGCGTCTCATCCTTGGGCCGCTTTGTGGGCAATGACATCGCGCAAAGCGCCGAGTGGAGGAAGGCCGGAACCGGTTCCTCGTCCTGAACGCGCAGAAAGGCATCCATCGTGAGCTGTGTGCCGGCAGTCTTGGCCAATGAGCGGACACGGTCCTCACCGCCATCCAGCATGGCCAGAGCATATTGGTGCCCGATCGGTTTGCTCGTATCCCCGCTCATGTCGCCCATCCCTTCCCGAATCCGGGGCCTAAGGTCCTTATGTAACAACAGCTTTGATCAGGATTGGCAAGCAGGTTGGCAGTTTTGGCGTGTTTTCGCGGTTGAAACCTACAAATCGACCGATGATCTCGGTGCCCTTTCCCCGAGGCACTGCAAAAACCCTCCCAAACCCATTGAAGCCGATTCGCGAATCGGATTTTGATTAGGGATTCTTGTAATAGGTATGCGCTCCGAGATCATCGGTGGCTATGGCACTGAGATCATCGGTAAAGCGCACGCTCATCATCGGTTGGCACCGAGATCATCGGTTCAGGTATAGATCGGGCCTCCTTCGTCACGGATGGGCGGAAATTTCGACTCGGAACGATTCGATTGCGGGGCAAACGGCACGGAGATCATCGGTCGGCTACCCCTGCCCTGCCCTGCCAAACATGGTCAGGAAGCCTTTTGGCACGGAGATCATCGGTGAAGTTGTAAGATTGATGGACGTTCATTGCTCGAAACTTGCAACGAGGCTACTGTGCGGCCTCAATCTCACAAGTTGGTGTATATGGCGACACATCCCAGTCTTGAAATTCAGGCTGACGACCTGACCAATGATGGCCTTGGCCTGCTCCACAGGAAAGCCCTGACGATCCTGAAAAGGATCAGGGACGGTGCTCTCGATCCGGAAACCGGTCACAAGGTCGGGCCCTCCTATCCCATTTCAAAGGCGGCCTCGCTCGTCGGACGAACGGCGTCAGCCATTCGTGAGGCCGAGCGTGACGGGAGGTTGCCGCCGCGTGACCGGACGGCCTCGGGGCACCGCGTACAATATACCCTGCAGGAACTCGACCACATGCGCGAAGTGTTCGGGACGCGGCCATGGCGCGAACCGACCGACACGCCGGCGATTATCTCGGTATCTAATTTCAAGGGCGGCGTGGGCAAGTCGACGATCGCCCTGCACCTTGCCCAGCACTTCGCCATTCGCGGCTATCGCGTCCTGTTCATCGACTGCGACAGTCAGGCAAGTTCGACCATGATGTTCGGCTATCGGCCCGACGTCGACCTTGGCGAGGATGACACTCTCTATGGTCACTTCCATAATCCGGAACTGCTCGGCGTGCGTTCGATCATCCGCAAGACGCATTTCTTCGGGCTCGACCTGATCCCGGCGAACCTCAAGCTCTATAATCTGGAGTACGAGATCGCGGGCTACCTTGCGCAGCACCAGAGCTTCGACATCATCGACCTCATTGCCCAGGCGATCGACAGCGTCGTCGACGATTATGACATCGTCATCATGGACCCGCCGCCGGCGCTGGGCATGGTTTCAATGGCTGTGCTTCAGGCTGCCAATGCGATGGTCATTCCGATGCCGCCGAGCGTCATCGACTTCGCCTCGACTGTCTCGTTCATCGACATGGCGCGCACCACCATGCACCAGCTTGAGAAGCTCGGTGGCAGGGTGAAGCCAGCTTATAATTTCATCCGGCTTGTGGGCAGTCGTGTCGATGACAGCAAGTCGATGCACCGCGAGATCCTGTCGATGATGCGGCAGGTGTTCGGCGGTTCGATGATCAATTCCGTGCTGAAGACGAGCGCGGAAATCGACAATGCCAGCTCGCGCATGAAGACGGTTTTCGAGCTCGATCGGCCGGTCACGTCGCACGAAGTGCACAACCGCTGCGTCAAGTTCCTTGGCGACGTCTGCCATGACATAGAGCAGGATGTTCTGCGCTCGTGGGAGAGTCGGGCGGAGCAATTTTCGTGATCGGTTGCCACGTGGCAACTGCGGGGCAGGGGGCTGCAAAAGCCAGCCTGCACGATGAAGGATGCCTCGCTCAGGCTGGCTTGAAGTGGGCTTGGGAAGAGGATCGGAATGGGCTTGTTGCCACGTGGCAACCGGCTCGTGAGAACGGCGGCGGAAGACAGGAAATGCATCATGGCTAAAGGCAATCGCGGCTTCGGAAGCAGCCTCACCGAAGGCTTGGAGGATAGTGAACTGGATGTCTCGGCGCCGGCTGAGAGCATCATGGCAAGCCGCAGCCAGACCCTCGCGCGCCTTGCGTCGGGCAAGGTTGTGACCGACCGGACCGAATGGGTCGACCCGGCACGCTGCAGGCCCTGGCGTCTCCACAATCGCGACATCGATCACCTCAATGAGGAGACCTGCCGCGACCTGATCGATGCCTTCCTCTCCGCCAAGAAGCAGCGCATCCCGGCCATTGTCCGCAAGCTTCACGACGATCCGGAATATGACTACGAGATCATCGCCGGTGTGCGCCGTTGGTGGACGGTGCAGTGGCTGCGCGAGCATCATCATCCCGAGTACGAGTACCTTGTCACCATCCAGCACGTCTCCGATGAAGAGGCCTTCCGGGTCTCCGATATCGAGAATCGGTCACGCAAGGACATCTCCGATTGGGAGCGCGCGAATGAATATCTGCGCGCGCTCGACGAGTTCTACGATGGATCGCAGAGCGAGATGGCCGAGCATCTCAAGATCTCCCGCTCGTGGTTGACGCGCTTGCTTGACGTGGCGCGTCTGCCGAATGAGATCGTGAGTGTCTTTGCCGACACCCATGACATCACGGTCCGCGTCGCACGCGACCTCAAGCCACTGACCGGCGATCAGCGCGCGCTGGGTCTGATGGTCGCAGAAGGTCAGGCGATCATCGCTGAGCGTGACGATCTGGGCGTGAAGTTGACCGGTCCCGAAGTCGCCAAGCGATTGGTGAAGGCGACGGTCGCGACGTCGAAGAAGGGAGCGCAGGAGGAGCTGGTCAAGACACGCAAGGGCAAGCCCATGCTGCGCTACGCTCGTCCGGCAAGAGGCGGGCTCAATGTCAAGGTGCTGCCGCGATCGGGCGCGACGACCGATGAAGTGCTCGAGGCCATTCGAAAGCTTCTCGACGCCTGACTGGCGTTACTTTCAGTGTCGCTGAAGGGGCAGGACGCAATCCTGCCCCTTTTCGTATCGGCAGTGACTGGAGGACCGATTTTGCAGGTTTGGAGCCGTGACGGACGGCTTTCTCGCGAAATTCCGCTTCAAATGGCCTGTGGGGCGGGGGCTATCCTCTGATAACCCTTGGGTCGCGGCGGCCATGTTTTTGCGTTCTGCGGGCTTCTGTGTCGCCTAAAAAATAGGCAGATGGCCCAGCAGGCCATGCGCAGCTCTCAATCTGCCCATGTTGCAGCGCTGCTGCTTAGCACCCATCCTCGCTCTGACTTCGTGAAGTGCGGCGAAGCAATTCGTCGATGGCATCCATGGAAGATTGGAATTCGTCGATCGCCTGAGATGAGAACGCAAAGTCTTCCGCGTCTTGTGCCGCTTGAGCATGGTTCACCTCCTGTGGAGCGAAGCGGAACATGGTCGCTGCATTACGAGAGGTCTCACCTTCGACAAGGCCCGCTTGCACAAGCGTGGACATAATCGTGCGAACGCCCAGACGTGAGGCACCGATCACCCTCTCGATCTGGACGCCGCGCAGGATGCCAAAGCCTGCGAGATAGAATGCGACATCCCCCGCGCGGCCGTTGGAGCGGCGGTTCTGCAGCTTGTCGGCAATGCAGCGGGCATCCCTGATTGCATCCAGGAGGCGACGATCTAGAGACCAAAGCGCGTCGCGCAGGGCAATGAGGCTTTCCCTGTTGCTGCCGGAAGGCCGGGCGATAGAAGGCATGTCATCGTCGAAGGGATCGTTATGCTCTGTCGCGAAAGTCAGCAGGCCGGGCAGGGGGGCGGAAATAGGAAGGCCGTGTTTGGGGGCCAGGTAATTGCCGGAGAGGATGTCCAGCGCCCAGCGCGAATGGGTCTGCTCATTGACTTCCACCGCAACGGCCGATCGCGGCCCCTTGATCAGTTCGATCCCGCGCTCCTGCCTGGCAAAGCGTAGCGATTTGCGGGCAGCCGAAAAAAGGGCGGACACGGGCGCGAAGGGAAGGTCCGTATCGCATGGCTCGATAGCGTCCACCACAAGCCTCGCCTCAGCCAGCAAGGCATTGGTATCCTCGTGCCCTTCGTTCCGCTCAAGGTCTACCGGGGCAAGGAATGCTCTAGCCATTCTCTCCGAAGCCTCGGCGAGATGGGACCAGGGATTGTGCCGGAACTCGGTCAGGATTGCCTGGCAAAGGGCGCGGGGAGGGCGCAGCTTGTGTGCCGAGACGTCTGATAGTGTGCTGAGCCCGGCGAACCAGTCGAAGAAGCGCTCGTCGGTGAAGGAATGACCTTCCTGTCGCAGTGCAGTGACAAGGCTTTCGCGGATCAGTCGACCGGCGAGAACGCACATGGCGCCGTCATTGGCCTGTGAAACCGCTGCCTGTATCCTCCCAAGATACAGGGCTGAGAGCACCGCAGGGTCCTGTTCGGGGGGGCAGGCTTCGGAATCGGGCATAAAAAACTCAATAAATCATAGATTTAATAACAATGTATAGTAAATCGAAAATTGCTATACACCCTCTCGGACTCAATGTCATCGGCCAACGGAACGCGCGGTGGGGGCGTCTTCAATTCGCTGTGCTTCCCCGCAGGGCACGCAATTCTGCTTCGATGGTGTCGATGATCTTCTCCGGTCCCGCCAAAAGGTGTTCTGCATGGTGGGCCGCCGTCCATCCGATCGTCCGCTTGTCGGGAAATCCTGCAAGGCGCGGCCGCGCGACGCCTTCGTGGACATAGCATTCGGGCATGACGGTGAGCCCGAGTCCTGCGGCCACCATTTCGAGAACACGTTCGTCATTGGTGGAGCGTAACGAGAAGTGGGGTCTGACACCGCTCTCGGTGAAATGCCGGCTGATATCGGACAGGGCCTCGCAATGGCGGCGCACGATCATCACTTCATGGACAAGCTGTCCCGCCTCGATGGCCTCTGCACCGGCAAGGGGGTGATCTTGTGCCATGGCCAGTGCATAGCCTTCGGTCAGGATGCTGCGTTCGAGAAAGCGGTCGGCGCCTCTTTCGACCAGCGTCAGAGCCAGGTCGATGCGGCCTTTTGCAAGCTGGCTGGTCAGTTCCCTCTCGCTGCCGAACAGGAGTTCGAAGCGATACATCTCCTGCGGCCGGACCCTGGCGATGGAGCCGGCAATGACGCGAGCCGGGATGGTTGACAGAACGCCGAGCCGGAGCGAGGGCAGGGCGCTTGCCGGTTCCATTGCCTGTTGCGCCAGATTGAACTCGCGCTCGATCCGCCGGGCGTGCGCCAGAAGTCGCGAGCCGGCGTCTGTGAGTTCCACGCGCTGGTTCGAGCGAACGAACAGCGCGTGACCGAGGATCCTTTCCAGCTTGGCAATGCCGACGGAGAGCGTTGGCTGAGAAACATTGCAATGAGCGGCTGCGCGGGAGAAGTTACCCTGGTCGACGACGGCGAGGAAATAGCGAAGCAGGTAACGATCCAGCATAAGCGGGCTCCGGGAGGCAAGCGTTTTGCGCTATAGATAATGCCAATGCAGTCGTTGAGGTAGGTTCAATTTTTCCTATGCACTGAACCGCGCTATCAGGAACGCCAAGGAGAGACGCAATGACCGATTTCGATTTTGCCCTCGGTGAAACCGCTGACATGATCCGCGAGAGTACGTGGCGCTTTGCGACGGATCGCATTGCCCCGCTTGCAGCGGAAATCGACGAGAAGGACTGGTTTCCGCGCGAACTCTGGCCGCAGATGGGCGAACTCGGCCTGCACGGTATCACGGTTGAAGAGCAGTGGGGCGGGCTCGGCCTTGGTTATCTCGAGCATGTCGTTGCGCAGGAGGAAGTGGCGCGCGCTTCGGCCTCGATCGGCCTGTCATACGGCGCGCATTCGAACCTGTGTATCAACCAGATCCGGCGCTGGGGCAATGAGGAGCAAAAGGCGCGATATCTGCCCAAGCTGATCTCCGGCGAGCACGTGGGCAGCCTGGCGATGTCCGAGGCAGGCGCAGGTTCCGACGTCGTATCGATGAAGCTGAAGGCCGAGAAGAAGGGCGACCGCTATGTCCTGAACGGCACCAAGTTCTGGATCACCAATGCCACTTATGCCGATACTTTGGTCGTCTACGCCAAGACCGGCGAAGGATCGCGCGGCATCACGACGTTCCTGATCGAGAAGGACTTCAAGGGCTTCTCGATCGGACAGAAGATCGACAAGGTCGGCATGCGCGGCTCCCCCACGGCGGAACTGGTCTTCGAAGACTGCGATGTTCCTGAAGAGAACGTGATGGGCCCGGTCGGCGGCGGTGTCGGTGTGCTGATGTCGGGTCTCGACTACGAACGTACGGTTCTGTCCGGTATCCAATTGGGCATTATGCAGGCCTGTCTCGATGTCGTTCTCCCCTATGTCCGGGAGCGCAAGCAGTTCGGCAAGCCCATCGGGGCATTCCAGCTGATGCAGGCGAAGATCGCCGACATGTACGTCGCGCTCAACAGCGCTCGGGCCTACGTCTATGCGGTCGCGCGCGCTTGCGATGCGGGCAGGACGACGCGCTTCGATGCCGCCGGGGCGATTCTGCTGGCGTCCGAAAATGCCATGAAAACCGCGCTTGAGGCGGTGCAGGCGCTGGGCGGGGCAGGCTATACCAAGGATTGGCCGGTTGAGCGCTTCATGCGCGATGCCAAACTGCTGGACATCGGTGCAGGCACCAATGAAATCAGGCGCATGCTGATCGGTCGTGAACTGATCGGCGCCTGACCGGGGCGTATCCCCGGCAGTATCCCGGATGCGGAGAGTGGCATGAAACTGCGTTCCCTGTTGTTCGTACCGGCTGACCGCCCCGAGCGTTTCGGCAAGGCTGCGGCGAGCGGTGCGGACGCGCTGATCCTCGACCTTGAGGATTCGGTCGCGCCCGAAAAGAAGCAGGTCGGACGCGAAGCGATCGCCGAGTGGCTTGAAGGTGATCGCAAGGTTCCGACTTTCGTGCGCGTCAATCCGCTCGACGGCGATCTGACGACCGATGATCTCGGTGCCGTTTTGCCTGGCAAGCCCGATGGGATCGTCCTGCCCAAGGCGGAAGGGGCGTCGAGCGTGCGCCGGCTTGTCGCCCTGATGGAGACGCAGACCAAAGGGACGGGGGCTCTTGCGCCGATCCTGCCGATCGCCACGGAAACGGCCGCAGCGGTGTTCCAACTCGGCACTTATGGTGAAGTTGCAGAACGTCTCGCCGGCTTGACCTGGGGGGCGGAGGACCTGCCCGCCGCCATCGGGGCAGCGACGTCTCGCGAAGAAGACGGCAGTTATACCGCTCCTTACGAAATGGTGCGCAGCCTGTGCCTGTTCGGCGCCCATGCCGCGCAGACCCGCGCAATCGAGACGGTGTTTCCGCATATCGATGCGCCCGATGCTCTTGCTGCATATGTTGCGCGGGCCCGGCGGGACGGGTTTACCGGGATGATGGCGATCCATCCGGCACAAGTGGAGACGATAAATCGCGGTTTCACGCCGAGCGAAGCAGAAGTTGTTCATGCCCGCGCTATCGTCGAAGCCTTTGCCGCCAATCCCGGTGTCGGGGCACTCAAGCTCGATGGCAAGATGGTCGACAGGCCGCATCTCGTTCAGGCACGCCGCATCCTCGATCTCGTCTGAACCGGCCCGAGGGGGCCCGGGCAATCTCAGGTCCTACGCAGGGGGAGTTGCATGGTGGCCAGCATGGCCTCCTGAAGCAGGATCGGGAAATCCTTGTTCTGGATCAGGAAGGGACCGGGGCGGTTGATGATCGTGTTGTTCAGCACACCGTACATCACCTGGAAGGCGAATTGGACCTGATCCGACCTGACCTGTTCCTGATCGATATCCGGATGGGATTGCACGCGTTCGAGGAAGGCATTGGCAAGGCTGTTGGCATTGCGCCGGAACGGTTCCCATGCCTCGGGCGAATCGAGGCTGACCTTGAAGGCGGAACGGAAGAAGGTTTCCTGTTCCTGGAAGCGTTCGACTTGCCTTGCCATCAACTTGGGCAGGATTTCCTCGAAAGGCAGGGTGCGCACCATGCTTTCGAGCATGGGGCCCGATTCGGCGGCGGCGAAGATCATAACCGCCTTGAAAAGCGTGACCTTGTCCGGAAAGCGCGAGTAAAAGGCGCCGGTTGAGCAGTCCGCCGCAGCGCAGATTTCGTTGATGCTGACATCGTCGAACGGGACCTTGCGCGCGATCCGCAGTGCCTCCTGGATCAGTCGATCGCGCAAGGTCCGACTGCGTGCCTGAAGTGTCGGAATCACCCCGACTTTCGTCAGGTTTTCCTCGATATCGAAATTCGCTGCCCCTTCAGCCATGCAGCGTGGGATCGCCGATCCGGGCGTCCTTGTCCAGCCAATTGAAAACCGAATGAGACTCGCATTCGTATTGACGCCACCTCAGACTCGATGATAGATCCCCGGCAATCGGCTCAATGCCGCGTCCGATTGTGGAGGAGAGGAATTCGATGTTTTCCGAATTACGCATGCCTGTGCTGAACCGTCGCACCATGCTGCGCGCCGCAATGGCGCTGACTGCTGGTGGCCTGATCGCTACTCCCGCCATGTCTCTGGCAGCATCGACCACCGCACCAGACACCAAGAGTGCGAAGGGCGCGAAGCTCGTTCTGCTGGGCACCAAGGGCGGTCCGCGCGTGGGTGGCAAGCGCTCAAATCCGGCGAACGCCCTGGTCGTGGACAACAATGTCTACGTCATCGACACCGGCATGGGCGTGACTTCGCAGTTCGTGAAGGCGGGGCTCAATCTCTCCGACATTCGCGCGATCTTCATCTCGCACATGCATTCGGACCACGAGCTCGAATTCGGCAACCTGGTCTACAACATGTGGGCCGCAGGCGTCCTGCGGCGTCCGGTCGACGCCTATGGCCCGGCGGGCATGGAGGCGCTGGCTGCGGATTACTGGCACCTCAACCGAGAGGACATCCGCATCCGCATGGCTGACGAAGGCAAGGCTCATCCCGATACTCTCCTTCGCGCGCATGATTTCCGCCAGAGCCAGGGCACAGTCATGTCTGCAGACGGTGTGACGGTTACCGCGTTCACGACACCGCATCCGCCCATGGAAAACCTCGCCTACCGGTTCGAGACGCCTTACGGTTCGGTCGTCTACTCTGGGGACACTGCATACAACCCGGCCCTGGCCGACTTCGCCAAGGGCGCAGATGTCCTGGTTCACGAAGTGCTTTATGTCCCGGGCGTGGATGCCCTCGTGAAGCGGGCCAATGGCACGCCCGAATTCCGCAACCACCTGCTCGAAAGCCATACTTCGGCAGAGCAGGTAGGCATGATCGCCAAGCGCGCAGGCGTGAAGAAACTGGTGCTGAGCCACTTCGTGCCCGGTGACATGGAATGGATCACCGACGACATGTGGCGCGACGAAGTCGCCAAGCACTACAAGGGCGAGATCGTGGTGGGTCGCGACCTGATGGAAATTCCCCTCGGATGAGAAAAGCCAGGGACATGACGAAGCGTAACCGGATACATCCGCTGCGCGATCGAAGCCTGTCCGCGGCACTCCTGTTCGGTCTCACGGTACCGGGCTGCGCTTTCGCAGCCACGACCGGAGACGACCGGCAGGCGCCTGCGCAGCCGATCGCCGATGCGACTCCCTCGAATGCCAAGGCCGCAGCCACGCCGTCGGTGCGTGACCCGCTGAAGTCGCCTTACCCTGCACCAGCCGATGGGCAGGGGCCGCGCACGGGGCCGAACTACACGATGCTGCGCGGCGCGGAGGATTGGCGATTCCTGGCCAATCCCAAGGCCAAGCGCGATTGGGCTTCCCCTCTCAAGTACATTCCGCTTGATGGCGACGGCGGCATTTCCCTGTCGCTCAACGGCGACCAGCGCACCAGTGTCAGCGTGGCGACGCGCCCGGTACTCAAGGATTCGGCAGATCGCATCGAGGTTCTCTCGCGCACGACCCTGGGCGCAGACCTCAGGATCGGCCCGGCCGTGCGGGTCTATGGCGAACTCGCCTCTGGTCATATCTTCGGCAAGAACGAGACCCGTCACGTCGCCAACTTCGAGAACGATCTCGTGGTCCAGCAGCTCTTCGCCGAGGTGCGTGCTCCAGTGGCATCGGGCGTGGCGCGCGTCACGATCGGCCGGCAGGAATTCTTCGACGGTCCGCGCTTCATCATCAGCCCGCGCGACAACCCCAACATCCGCGTCTCGATGAACGGTGCGCGGCTCTCCGTGGACTGGAAGCGGTTTCGCTTCAGCGCGTTCTATTTCGAGCCGACCGATCCGGGCAAGGGCTTCCTCGATGACGGCATCGGCAATGGCGAAACCCTGACCGGTGCCTACGGCAGCTTCCTGCTCACCGGCGTGGGCAATGCCGCGAAGGGCCAGATCTTCTTCGATCCGTTCTATTACCATTTCGAGGATACCGACCGGAAACTCGGCGTGATCAGCGGCAAGGACCGGCGCGAGACTTATGGCGCGCGACTCTGGGGTTCGCGCGGTAACCTGTCCTTCGACTGGACGGCGATCAAGCAGGACGGCCGCTTTGCCGGTCGGCGTGTCGATGCCTGGGCGGTGAGCACCAACCAGTCGGTCGGGCTGGGCAAGGGCAAGTCGGCGCCGCGGCTGGGTTTTCATGCCGATTATGCGTCGGGTGGCGGAAACTATGACACCGCCGGTAAGGTCGGCTCGTTCAATTTTCTCTACAATGCCACGGTGATCTTCAGCGATGACAACTTCGTCGGTGCGATCAACACCATGGGCATTGCGCCCACGATCAGCTTCTCCCCCACGCGCAAGCTGCAAGTGAGTGCCGAATGGGGATCCTACTGGCGCCCGGACGAGAATGACGCGGCGTATCGCGGGAATGCGCAGGCCTATGCCGGTACCCAGAACGTTGCCGGAAAGCACGTGGCGAACATCGCACGCCTCAAGGCCAACTGGACTCTCAACCCTCACGTCGCCCTGGCCGGCATGATCAACTATGTCGATGCCGGAAAGGTCTTACGTCGCGCAGGTTATGGCGATAACCTGTTCGTGAAGACGATGTTGACCTTGCGGTTCTGATGCCGTGACCGGTCCGGTATTCCTGCTTGCCATGCCGGCCGGAGTGCTGGGCCGTTTCCCGTCGGCAGGGCTGCTGGCGGGAGAGGTGTACCGGGTGATCCTAGGCAAATTCCATGGCGTCCAACTCATCCTGGGTTGCGCCATGGCCCTTTTCGCGGGCGGTTTTGCATTCCAGACATTGAGCTTCTCAATGCCCGGGCTGGTGCGCGACTGGAACCTGCCCGAAGGCCTGATCGGGCCTCTTCTCAGCGCGGCCATTTTCGGCCTCTTGCTCGGCTACCTTTTCATGGCACCCCTTGCCGACCGGCTGGGACCGCGCGCCGTGGTCTGCCCGGCCATGCTGGGCCTTGCCGCCTCAACCGGGATATGTCTCCTCGCCCCGAATGTCGAAGTCCTGATCCTGGGGCGGGTTCTTATCGGCATTGCCATCGGCGCGGCGTTCCCTTGCGCGGTATCGGCGGCCAGCCAGCACGGCATGCAGCGTTGGCGCGGCGCAAAGGTCGTCGGGATCTATGTCGCCTATTCGTTCGGATTTCTCGCTGCCGGTTTGGCAAGCGGCTGGCTGGTTCCCCTGCATGGCTGGCGTGCGGCCTGGGGCCTGACCCTTCCGGCCGCGTTGATCGCTGCGGGACTCTTGTGGGATGCGCTTCCCGCGCGTCTGCCCCACGCGCCGCAATCGCGCCCGCTCGCTTCCCTGTTCGCCTCGGACCTGCGGCAGGGCACTTTGCTGTTCTGGCTGATGTGCTCGATCGGGCTCGGTCTTTTCTATGCCGTGCAGGGGTGGCTGCCTCTGCTCTCCGCACGCGAGGGCATGAATTATGCCAATGCCGTGACGGCTGCGAACCTGTTCACCGTGGGCAATGCCGTCGGCGCCGTGCCGATGATCTGGTGGGCTGACCGCATGGGGCCGTTCCGGGCGCTTGTTTGCGTAAGCGCAATCGGCCTTGCCGGCATCGTCCTGTTGGGGCTGAGCACGGGAGAGGGGGGCAGGCTGTTCCTGCTTGCCGCAGTGCTTGCCGGCATCGGTATCGGTGGCGGGCAGAAGGGCATGATTGCGGCTGCATCCCAGTTCTATCCCCCCCGCTTGCGTTCGACGGGGATCGGCTGGGCCCTTGGCCTGGGCCGGTTCGGCGCGCTTTGCGGACCGTTGCTGATCGGTTTCGTGACGATGCACGACGTTGCCGGCGGCACGGCCCTGCTCAGCCTGGCGTTTCCGGTGCCGGTGATCATGCTCGCCGCCTTCTGGCTCGACAGGACATATGGCCGGATCGACCGCGCCACAGACAATCAATCGCCCCGGCATGCGATGCCTAACGATCAAGTGAGACGATGACCAAAGACCCCCAGTCCATCCTGTCCCAGGGCGCGATGCGGCCGCTCCAGATTGCGGCCGTGGCCCTGTGTATCCTGCTCAACGCGCTCGACGGCTTCGACGTGCTGGCGATCAGCTTTGCCTCTCCGGGCATCGCCAGTGAGTGGGGCATCGACCGTGCCGCCCTCGGCCTTGTCCTGTCGATGGAACTGATCGGCATGGCCGCCGGCTCGCTGGTGCTGGGTAACGTTGCCGACCGCATCGGACGTCGTCCCACCGTGCTGGGCTGTCTGGTCATCATGGCCGGCGGCATGGGCATGGCGACGTTGGCCAATTCGGTCATCGAACTGTCGGCGATACGTCTCGTCACCGGGCTTGGTATCGGCGGCATGCTTGCCTGCACCAATGCTCTGGTCGCCGAGTTCTCCAATGACCGTCATCGCAATCTCGCTGTCGCAATCATGGCGGCGGGCTATCCGATGGGTGCGATCATTGGCGGCTCCATCGCGACCAACCTGCTCGCGGATGGACACTGGCGCGACGTGTTCACCTTCGGTGCGATCATTACTGCAGTGTTCCTGCCGATCGCATGGCTTCTGCTGCCGGAATCGATCGGCTATCTGGCGCAAAAGCGCGGCCCCAATGCGCTTGAGCGGATCAATGCGACCTTGCGGCGCTTCGGTCACGAGATCGCGCAGGCATTGCCACCCGCCCCCGAGAAGGCGAGCAAGGTATCGGTCGCGCAGCTCTTCGCACCGGGACTGGCGCGCGTCACCATCGTGCTGACGCTCGCCTATTTCTGCCACATCATGACCTTCTACTACATCATCAAGTGGATCCCGAAGATCGTCGTCGACATGGGTTACGTCGCTTCGAAGGCAGGCGACGTGTTGGTCTGGGCCAATGTCGGCGGCCTGCTCGGCGCCGCGCTGCTGAGTGTGCTCACTTACCGCTTCGGCGTTCGCGCGCTGGTGATCGCGGCAATGCTCGCATCGACCGTGCTCGTTTCGCTGTTCGGGCAGGAACAGGAAACGCTCACCGGGCTGGCAATCGTGGCTGCGGCCGCCGGCTTCTGCACGAACGCGGCGGTGGTCGGTCTCTATGCCCTTTTCGCCAAGGGTTTTCCCACATCGGTGCGGGCCGGCGGTACCGGCTTTGCTATCGGCATCGGCCGTGGCGGTGCCGCGCTCGGGCCGATAGTGGCCGGCCTGCTATTCAACGTCGGACTGAGCCTTGGCCACGTATCACTGCTCATGGCGATGGGGTCGCTCATTGGAGCCGGGGCGCTGCTGTTTCTCAAGGAGCAGGGTGAATAAATACGGCTGGGCCCGGCGATCCTCCTTGCGGAGAGCGCCGGGCTGATCCGCCTAACCGAGCGAGGCGTGAAACGCGAGTTCCATGTCCTGCGCCAGGCATTCGAGAATGCCGGGCACGAGGCGGTCGTGAAAGTCGATGTGCATGTGCTTCTCGAAGGCCTCCTCGTCCCGGAAGGTGGCGACCACGTGGAACAGGTCCGGATCGTCTTCCGACTGGAGAAACTCGTAGACCAGCGCATCGGGTTCATGTTCGAAGACGAGGCCCTTCAGCTCCGCCTGCAATTCGATCATGCGCTCGCGCATTTCCGGCTTGGTGCGCAGGCGCGCAATGAAGCTCTTGCCAGCCATCGGTTCAGCCCTTCGGATGGGGTTCGAGATCGAACAGAAGTTCGCGCTCGTAACTGCCGTCCATGCAGCCGACGATGCAGTCGATCAGATCCTTGTTGTGATCGTACTCCATGTGCGCCTTGTCGGCGGCTTCATCGACGAAGCTTTCGTAGACGGCGAACATGCCGGGCTCGCCAAGTCGGAAGAACTGGTAGTGCAGCGTTCCCGGCTCCTGCTTGGAAAGCTCTTCCATCTGCCGTGCCATGGCGATGAAATCGTCTTGCCTTTCGTCCTTGATGCGAAAACGGGACAGGAAACTGAAGGCCATGTACTCTCTCCTCAGGCGCGGCCGCGCGATCTTTCGTAGGCGATCCAGGACGGCAGGTGTTCGGGGAAGTCCGCCAGAGCGGGCGTATCGTAGGCCCGGTTGCGGTCGGGCTTGAGCAGGATGTCCGGGTAATCGGACAAGGGCACGTAATAGAGAAACGAGATCTCGCGCTCGGCGAACTTCCAGCCCTGTTCGGTATTGCGGTAGCGGTCGGCATAGCGCAGCCCGGCAACCATCATCTGGCCCTTGCGCATCAGCTCGGCATGGCCCGAGACGCGTCCTGTGGCCTCGCTCTTCCCATCGCCTGTGAAATCGATCTGGACGTCGTGCATGAAGTGATGGCCGGGCCCCAGGACATCGAAACGGCCATGGTACTGTTCGATGATGGCATCGCGGCCCTTGGCATACATGACCCCGTCGGCGGATTTGAGAACGCCGTCTTCGGTGAATAACGAGCGCACGGCTTCGATTTTGCGATCGTCGATATCGAAGCTGTAATGGGCGATGAGCTGCCGAATCTGCGATTCGGCTTCAAGCCTCGCAACGCGGGCTTCCAGTCCAATCACTCGTTGCTCTCCCGGGCCTTCGCCGCGGCACTCGTTGCCGTCGGCCTGGTCTTCGCGGCAGCATAGGCCAGAGTAAAATAAAAACAATCATGAATGCATCATATATGCCTCGTATCGCGGGAACCCCCGTGAGATCGGCAAGAAGGGCAGCCGATCGGGTGATGCGGTAAGAGCACACTTCCCGGCACCCCCAATAAAAACAAACATGATTGATTGCTTAACGGAAAAATCCTGTTATCCAGTCCATCAACTCGCAAACAATGGCGAGGCCACAAGGAGAGAGCGAATGCTGACGAAAAGGCTCTATGGGTCAACATGTGCGCTGGCACTGATTACGGGAATGTTGGCCAGCCCCGCCTGGGCGCAAGATGCAACCGATGAAGCGGGCGCTCAGGATGCGGTGCAACCGGCCAAAACGCAGGTGACGTCCACCGGCCTGGCCGAAATCGTCGTGACTGCTACCCGCCGCGCCACCGACCTTCAGTCGACCCCGGTTTCGGTGTCGGCGGTCGACAGTTCCCTGATCCAGCAGGCAAGCCCGCGCGACCTTGGCGATCTCGCCGCGTTCGTGCCGAACTTCTCCGCCGCAACGATCGCGAACTTCAACGCAGCCAGCTTCGCCATGCGCGGCGTGGGCCAGACATCGATCATCGTTTACTTCGAGCCGCCGGTCGCGGTTCTCGTCGACGACTTCGTGGTCCCTTCGGTCCAGACCCAGCTGCTCGATACCTTCGATGTCGCCCAGGTCGAAGTCCTGCGCGGACCGCAGGGTACCCTGTTCGGCAAGAACACGACGGGCGGTGTCGTGACCGTGCGTACGAAGAAGCCGATCATCAATTACGTGGGCGTCGAAGGTCGCGTGGAATTCGGCGACTTCGGCGAGAAGAAGATCCAGGCCGCGATGAACGTGCCGATCAGCGATATCGCCGCGGTGCGGCTTGTCGGCGGATACGAAAAGTCTGATGGCTATTACAAGAACGGGGCGTGCTACGGTCCTGTGACCGGGTTCGTGGACAGCAAGTTCGAAGGCGCGACGGGATGCCTCGACAACGCGACGCTTGGCGGCAAGGACGTCTGGCAGGCGCGCGCCAAGCTCTTGGTCGAACCGACCCCGCAACTCAGCGCGCTCTTCCAGTACGAATGGATCCGCGACCGCTCCGAGGTCGTTCCGTCGGTCAACGAGAACTATCTCTATACCGGCGAGAACGCTTTCCTCACCGATCTGCTCGGCCTGACCGACCCCACTGCGCAGGGGACCGATCCACTCGACCGCGCGGCTTATACCGGTCGCAACGATGCCCTGCTCAAGATGGGCAAGGGACAGCGCATCTCGGTGGATGGCATCTATGCCAACATCGAATACAATGCCGACTTCGGTACTTTCACCTCGGTATCCGGCTATCGTTTCCAGCGCTCGCGCATTCCGAACTCCTATGCCGGTGCGACGGCACAGGGCAGCGACGGCCAACTGCTCTCCTTCTTCGACGCAACCCGTGACGACGACCGCAAGACCTGGCAGCAGGAACTGCGCTTCGCCTCGGGCTTCCAGGGGCCGTTCAACTTCGTTGCCGGCGGTTTCTACCAGCGTGACAAGATCGACTTCTGCGTTTCGCAGATTCTCGGCTTCCTCGACCTGACTTCCGGGCCACTGGATTTTGGCGAGTGGAACAACACGCCTTACCTGCTGTGCAACGCGCAGAAGGCCAAGTCGCGCGCCCTGTTCTTCGAAGGTACATTCAAGTTCAACGACAAGCTGACCTTGTCGGCTGGCGGGCGTTATACCTGGGACGACAAGACCTGGTATGGTCGCCAGCAGACCTTTATCCCGGCGCTTGGCGGTGGTTTCGATCCCTCGATCACCATCGAAAACGCGCTCGACGCCAGTGTCTACAAGTACCCTGCAGGCGTCGTCACCGTATCGGACAAGTGGCGTGAACCGACCTACCGCGCAAGCCTGAGCTACCAGGCGACTGACGACCTCTTCGTCTACGGCACGTACTCGCATGGCTACAAGGGCGGCGGCTTCAACGACCAGATCGGTGGCTTCGCGGCTTTCGGCGAGGATCTCGACGCGTTCCGCGCCGCTGCCCGCGCCACGGATCCGGAAAAGGCCGACAGCTACGAAGTGGGCTTCAAGTCGCAGTTCCTCGACAATCGTCTGAGGTTCAACGCGACTGCCTTCTACGTGAAGTACAAGGATCTGCAAAAGCAGCTCAACGTGCCGATCGAGGTGAATGGTCAGCCCAATCAGGTAACGCTGTTCGTCAATGCCGCCAGCGCGACGGTGAAGGGTCTCGAAGTCGAAGCGCAGGCAAACCCGGTGGAAGGTCTGACGCTGCGCGGCGTGCTGGGCTACCAGGACGGCAAGTACAACTCGTATACGGCGGACAATGCCGGATACGACCTTTCGAGCGCTCCTCTCGACCGAGCGCCGAAGTGGCAGTGGACACTTGACGGTTCCTATAGCTTGCCGCTTGGAGACCAGTACAAGATCACACTCAATGGCAATGTCGCCTATACCGGACGCAACCTGAATACGCAGGCGATCGACGACCCGCTGGGCAATACTTTCCTCAATGCCCGGACGCTCGTTAACGCTTCGATCACGCTCGCACAGACGGATGACAAGTACTATATTCGTGCGGTCGGCAAGAACCTGACCAACGAGCGTTATCGTATCGGTGTCCAGAATGTTGCCGGCCTCTGGCTCAACTCGCAATATGGTGCACCGCGCTACTTCGGCGTCGAGCTGGGCGTTAAGTTTGGCGAATACCAGTAAAGGAAAAGGGGCTTCTGTCGGTAGGACCGACGGAGCCCCTATTTTTTTTGTGTCGCAAAGCAAGAGGCTGCGTCCGGCTTGGTGCAGGCAAGTGGCCCCGAGAGAGGATGAGCGTGAAACATATCCCCCCGCATGCCGCGCCGCGCCTGATGCTGGTGACTGTCGCCGCCCTTGCCCTGACCTCCTGCAGCGGCGGCGATAATCAGGCTCGCATCGGCACTCATACGGACCGGCAATGGCTCGCCCAGCTCGACGATGGCAGCGATGGCAAGGACTGGCCCGCCTTCGGGCGGACTTACGGGGAGCAGCATTACAGTCCGCTCAATCAGATCAATGACGGCAACGTCGATCGGCTCGGTCTTGCCTGGTCGGTCGATCTTCCGCCGGGCAATCCGGCGACCGGACCGATCGAGGTGGGCGGGACCGTCTATCTGGCGAGTGGATACAGCGTCGTACGGGCGATCGACGTCGAAACCGGTACGGTGAAGTGGACTTACGATCCGCATGCGCCTGAAATGGCCGGCATCAAGCTGCGGCAGGGCTGGGGCAGTCGCGGCATTGCCTACTGGAACCACAAGGTCATCATCGCGACGCAGGATGGCCGCCTTATCGCGATTGACGAAAAGACCGGCAAGCCGATCTGGACTGCCGAGACACTCTCCAAGGATGATCCTCTTTTCATCTCCGGCCCGCCCCGGGTGTTCGACGGCAAGGTGATCATTGGCAACGGCGGCTCGGACGAAAGCCCGGTGCGTGGGTTCGTCACCGCCTGGGATGCCGATACCGGCAAGTTCCTCTGGAAATTCTATACCGTGCCCGGCAATCCTGCAGACGGCTTTGAAGACGATGCCATGAAGATGGCGGCAAAGACCTGGTCCGGGGACTGGTGGAACTATGGCGGCGGCGGCAGCGTCTGGAACGCCATCACGTATGACAGGGCTAACGACCAGATCCTGATCGGCACCGGCAACGGGGCGCCATGGAACCACAAGATCCGTTCGATGGGCAAGGGAGACAACCTGTTCGTCTGCTCGATCGTCGCGCTCGATGCCAAGACCGGCAAGTACAAGTGGCACTACCAGATCAATCCGGGCGAGAGCTGGGATTTCAATGCCGCCATGGACATGGAGCTGGCTGATCTGGAGATCGACGGAAAACCGCGTCAGGTAGTCATGACTGCCCCGAAGAACGGCTTCTTCTACGTCATCGACCGCAAGAACGGTAAGTTGATCTCTGCCGAACCTTTCGTCGATGTCACCTGGGCGAGCAAGATCGACCTGAAGACCGGCCGCCCGGTCGAAGCGCCCAACGTGCGTTACGAAGATGGTCCGGTGACCTTCCGACCGACCCCGCTCGGCGCACATAGCTGGATGCCGATGGCCTTCAGCCCGAAGACCGGACTGACTTATATCCCGGCGATCGATCTGCAGGTCACGTACGACGATACCGGGATCACGCGTGAGACCTTCAAGTGGGCAGGGGGCATGGGCTTGTCGCCCGGCGTGGGCTATTCAATCGGCGATGGTGGAAAGGATGTCACCGGCTGGCTGATCGCGTGGGACCCGGTGGCGCAAAAGGCGCGCTGGAAGATCCCGATGGAAGTGCACCTCAATGGCGGGGTCATGGCGACCGGCGGCAACCTCGTGTTTCAGGGCAGGCCGGACGGCGGCTTCTCTGCCTATAATGCCGAATCCGGCAAGCGCTTGTGGAACTTCGATGCCAAGGCAGGGGTCGTCGCGCCGCCGATCACCTACAGCGTCAAGGGGAAGCAATACGTCACGGTCGTCGCCGGTATCGGGACGAGCGCCGGTCTGTTCGGTCCGATGTTTGCCAAGTACGGCATCGACTATCGTACCCAGCAGCGCCGCGTGCTCACCTTCGCGCTCGGCGCAAAGGGGACCTTGCCGGCCAAGACACCATACAAGGCGGTCGCTTTCGACGATCCCGGTTACAAACCCGATGCCGCACTGGCGCAGAAGGGTGAGCGGATCTTCAACGTGCGTTGCGCGGTTTGTCACGGCACTGCGGCGATCGGTGGCGGCACGGCGCCGGATTTGCGCACCTCGCCCATCCCACCCGATGCCGAGGCTTTTGCATCCGTCGTAAAGGCCGGAGCGCTCGTGCCGAACGGCATGCCCCAGTTCGGGGAACTCTCCCGGACCGATCTCGATGGACTGCGTCAGTATATCCGCTCGCGCGCAGACCTGCTGCGCGAGGGCGACAAGGAGGATGTAGCCGGATCGGTCATGAAACCGGGCGATTGATCTTCGCAGCGCACCTTTCATGGCGTGATAAGTTTGGCGGTGCCGGTATTGCAAATGGCTAGGATCAGACCGGTGCGATGGCGGCAGCGATTGCATTGAGCCCGTGTGCCTCTATCCCTTGCTGCAAATTGATCGCAACAAGGAGGCTCTCGCGTGCCCAGACCTGCACCCCGTCAGATGACCGTCGTTTCCAGCCGCCAGGTTTCACCTTCGCTTTTGCGCGTCACGCTGGGTGGGGACGGTATGGTCGGCTATCCCGAAGGGAATGCAGGCGGCTACGTGAAGTTCATGTTTCCTCCCGCTCCCGGCGCTATGAAGCCGACCGTGCGGACCTATACCATTCGCAACCAGCGCGAGGGCGAGATCGATATCGACTTCGCGCTGCATGGAGACGGCGAAAGCCATGCGGGTCCAGCCACCACATGGGCCCTGCAGGCCGAGCCCGGACAGACCATCGAGCTTGGCGGTCCGGGGGCTGCAAAGCCGCTTCCCTCGGGCTTCGACTACTACATCGTCGCGGGTGACATGACGGCTTTGCCGGCAATTGGTGTCAACCTCGAAGCGCTCGACCGGGATGCCCGGGGCATTGCCATCATCGAAATCCAGAGCGAGTCGGACAAGCAGGCCATCGACGCACCCGAAGGTGTGGCGGTTACCTGGCTAATTAACCCTGTTCCGGGCTCGCAGCCCGATCTGCTGGTCGATGCGGTGCGTGCCGTCGCCTGGCCCAAGGGCAAGGTCTACGCCTGGGCCGCAAGCGAATTCACGGCAATGCGCGGAATGCGCCAGTACCTGCGGACTGAGCGGGGCCTGGGACCGGCCGAACTTTACATCTCCAGCTACTGGAAGCTGGGCCTCAACGAGGACGATCACCGCAGTGTGAAGCGTGAGGATATGGAAACGAGCGGCGAGGGCTGATCCTCAGTCTTCGGGCTGGAGCGAAAGCACGAGCGGAGCGTGACCCCACCGTTCCAGTGCGGCAACCAGGTCGGTCGTGCGCAGGGAAAGCGTAGCGGTATTGCGCAAGGGGTGGACGTTGATGGTCCCGTCGGGCGCGAACGCCGCGTCCAGCACGACGGTGACCTTTCCGGCCCGATCGTTGAAGGCGGCGAGCGGCGTGACTGCCCCGGGGGTCACGCCCAGCAGTTCCTTCATCGCCTCGGGCTTGCCGAAGGAGAAGCGTCCCGCGCCCAGCCGGGAGGCGATGAACCTGAGGTCGGCGCGCTCTTCACCCGGCATGGTGACGAGCCAGTAGCGGCCTGCCTTGTCTTTCAGGAACAGGTTCTTGGTGTGATAGCCGGGGATATGGCCGGTCACCTCGGCGCTATCCTCCACGGTCGCCACGGCGATATGCTCGTGGACGGCGAAGACGACCCCGGCACTGTCGAGGTCGGCGAGCAGGGCCTGTTCGCTGTTCAAGACGATGTCGCTGCCCGGCTGTCTCAGTGCCGCTCGGGCCAGAGCGCTGTAAGGGCGATCCTGCGGAACTTCCAGCGACCGTTCTCGCGCACGTATTCGTCGTCGTAGCGACCGATCAGGAAAAGCGGATTGTCATGCCCGCCGCGTGTGGCGAAAGGCGAGGTCGCGGTCTGGCGGGTTATGAGGTCGAGCAGCAGGCAATGCCCCTTGGCCGTGTCGGGGCCGGTCAATGTGATCGAGTGGTTGGCGATCAGGTGCAGGGTGTCCAGTGGCCCCTGGCAATGCGCCCATGTCTGGCGAAACAGGTCGATCACGGCGTCGGCTCCTTCGAAGCTGCCGCCATAGGCCGCGGGATAGGCGCAGACGATGTCGCTCGCGAAGTTTTGTCTGACGGCCTCTTCGTCGATGGTGTCGAAACCGGTCGAATAGGCGACGCGCAGTTCGCGAATGGCTTCGCGCGCGAAAAGCTCTGCCAGATTCATTTCAGCCTGGGTCATTTCAGGTTGTCTCCCGTTTGCGCCTTGTGGCGTCATTTGTCGCTTGGTTGAGGTGCCAACTCGTTCAGCTGCTTCTGGATCTCGCTGAGTTTGCGCAGGTATTCTTCGCGGTCATCTCCCAGAAGTACCAGTGCCGCGGTTTTCAGGAAGCAGGCGTGCAGTTCCAGGCGGCATTGCGGGCTCTCGCAGATGCCCAGCGACCAGCGGCGATAGACCAGGAATTCGTGCATCACATGCTCGCGGGCGAGTTGCTCGATGTCGAGATCGTCGCGTACCCTGCCTTGTGCCTTCATCACCGCGTACCACGCCATGAGGCGATTATGGGCGACCGAGGTGAGTTCCTGCACTTCGAGTTGCCGCTGTTCCGAGGCGAACACGAAACCGACGACAACCCGGGCATAGAGCGTGTCGCGTTCCATTTCGCTGACCATCCAGTCGAGCTCGGAAAAGACGACGTCCAGCGTATAGGTCTGCTGGCGTCGGGCAATGTGCGCGCGCACTTCCTTCATGCGATCGACGACGGTCGCACACACCACGCCGTCCTTGTCTCCGAACAGGCGATAGATCGTGCGCTGCGCGACTTCCGCCTCAAGCGACAGGCGTCGGATCGTCAGGCTGGTCACTCCGCCTTCGCCAAGGATGCGGTGGGCGGTGTCGACAATGCGCTTTCGCCGCTCGCGCATGGCAGGACTGGTGTAGCGACGCCGAATCGATGGCACTTTTTTCGCGGGCCGTTTTTGCGTTGCAGCATCGCGTTCTGGCACAGCGGTTCCTTTTGCCGTTCTGCCGTTTTCTAGGAGCGTAGGTGCGCCCAAAGCAATCCCCTCTTGTTTGCCTGCCGTTGCGATGCGGCAGAAAAAGATCATACATGTTTGTATTTTTTGTCTTCACAAAAATGAACATGTGCACTCATTTATAGGGACCGCACGAAAAACGGCGCGGTGATTCGAACTGCCGCGACAGCAAGGCAGTCGATGGATGAGGGGAACGTTATGATCGGCAACAGACACCTGAATTGCGCCCTGAAACTGCTCGTTACCGGTTTGCTCGCATCGGCAAGCACGACAGCCCTGGCCCAGACGGCGCCCGATGCCGCCGGTGAAGGCGGGGGTGCTCCGCAGAAGGCCAGCGGCCTTGAAGAAATCATCGTGACCGCAAGGCGTGTCTCGGAATCGCTTCAGGATACGCCTGTCGCGGTTTCCGCCTTCACCGCATCGGCCATCGACAACAAGTTCGCCACCGACATTCGCGGCCTCGCCGGCGACGTGCCGAACGTGGTCATCACGAATGTCCCGGGTTTCAACGCCGCCTCGATCGGCATTCGTGGCCAATCCACCGGCGACATCATCCTGACTTTCGAGCCGGCCGTTGCAGTCGTCGTCGACGACTTCGTGCTTGCGCACGTTCAGACCCAGCTCTTCGACCTGTTCGATATCGACCGCATCGAAGTCCTGCGCGGGCCGCAGGGGACCCTGTTCGGCAAGAATACCGTCGGCGGTGTCGTCAACGTGATCACCAAGCGCCCCGAACCGGGCTTCAGCGGTGAAGTCCGCCTTGGTTATTCAAGCTTCAACACCAAGGATGTGAAGGCGGCGATAAACATCCCCTTCACCGACAACCTCTACTTCCGCGCCGCCGGCTCGTTCCAGGAAAGCAACGGCTATTACCACCTGACGAAGAACAACGACGTCGACGGTATCCAGGGTGTCCCTGGACGTGGCCAGCGCTGGGGCGGATCGAGGTATTTCAGCGGCCGTGCCAAGCTTCTGTGGGAGCCGACCGCCGATACCAACATCATGGCCACTTACGAGATCCTGCGCGATCGCGGGGATTCTCCGCCATCGGTGAACGAGACGCCGCCGGGCTTCCTGTTCGATGTCGTGGGCTTCCCGGGCATTCAGACGACCGGCGCCAGCCCGTTCGATACCGGTACGACGCTATGCGAAGGCTCGGCCACCGGAGCGACCTGTCCGGGCACCCTGAGCGGACATCGCATCGATGTCGACGGGTTGTACCTGCGCGGTGAGCACAGCTTTGAAGGCGCGGGCACGATCACCGTGGTCGGCGGCTGGCGCCGGGTGAAATCCTCGCTGCCGTCAGACTATACCGGCGAGAACGCCTACCTGTTCGTCTCCACTCGCGACGATACGCGCAAGCAGTACAGTGTCGAGGCGCGCTTCTCTTCGGACTTCTCCGACCGCATCAAGTTCACGGTCGGCGGGATGTACTGGGGCCAGAAGATGGACGCCAATGCGACCAGCTTCCTGGGATTCCTGCGCTTCCTCGGCGATCCGACCGCGCTGACCGATCCGAACCTGTCTACCGCGTACTACAAGGTCGATTCCTACGCGGTATTCGGCGAGGCCGAATACAAGGTGGCCGATCCGTTCTCGATCTTTGTCGGCGCGCGGTATACCAAGGAGGACAAGAGCTTCGCGGTGCAGCCGCAGGTCCGCCGTTCGCTGGTCGAAACCGGGTTCTGGCCGCAGTATTCCGACAGCGCCAAGTTCGATCGTCCGACCATGCGTGCCGGCTACCGCTGGGAAATCGCACCGGGCATCAACAATTACTTCACCTATAGCCAGGGCTACAAGTCGGGTGGCTACAACGAACAGGCGATGTCGGCCACGTCTGCGCTTCCCTTCAAGGAAGAGACCGCAGACAGCTTCGAATTCGGCCTGAAAACGGAAACGGCGGACCGCGTTCTGCGCGTCAACCTTGCTGCCTTCTACGTGAAGTACAACGATCTCCAGCGCGACGCTGTGGTTCCTTTCATCGATCCGATTACCGGTCTGCCGGGACAGGAGACCCGCACCACCAACGCGGGTAAGGCCAAGGTCTACGGCCTTGAAGTCGAAGCTTCGGCCGCGCCCACCGAGGGACTGACGCTTGGTGCCGCGCTCGGCTGGCAGCGGGCCAAGTACCTTGAGTTCTTCACCGACGTGAATGGCGATGGGACCAATGACGATGCGTCCTATCTCCACTTGCGCAACGCGCCCAAGTGGACGCTCAGTGGCAATGCCCGCTACGAATTCCCACCGGCCCAATGGGGCACCATCGCACTCAGTGCCGATGTGAACTACCAGTCGGAATTCGAATCCACGACGCTCAATGCCGATTACTCGCAGGGCGAGGCGCGGACCCTGGTCGGGGCGAGCATCGCCTGGACCGACCCCAGCGACAGGTATCGCATTGCCGTATTCGGCCGCAACCTGCTGGACGAAGTCTATCGGGTCTCGGCCAATTCGGTCGCCGGCCTGTTCAACTTCACGAACTATGCGCCGCCGCGTTCCTTCGGCGTCGAAGGCTCGGCGAAGTTCTGATCGATGGTGCCGGGGGCTTCTCCTTGCCTCAGCGCCAGCGGTCGTCTCCCGGGGTGGATCCCGTTCCCGCCCCGGGGGACTGCCCCCGCGCTATCGCAGGCGATGCGGCCGACCGACGCCTGTCGGAACGAGATCGAAGGCAAAGCTGATGCGCTCCTCATTGCCGCCGAAGGGCATCGTGGCGTGCCAGAGGTAGGAGGGGAACAGGATCAGGCGGCCTGCCCGGGGCTGCATCACGCGCATTCGACCGCCGCCGCCAAGCTCTTGCGGGAGGGTGCCGATGGCAAAGGCGCCTTCGTCGCCGGAAGCGGCGGGCGCCCTGTATTCGGGATAATAGACCCCGGACATCCAGTTGGGCGCATGGATATGGGCGCCCACTTCGCCGCCGGGCCGCAGGATCGTGCCCCACAGGGTGAGGCTCCAGTCTGCGGGCAGGGCGCGGAGAAAGGGATGGTCGGCTGCCATGGCGGCCAGACGCGCGTGCTCGTCGGCAAGCCTCGCCGTCGCCAGCGCGCACAGGGCTGCGATGGCCGGACTTTGCGCCTCGGCCAAGTCGTCGCTCTGCCGCCCGCCACGGGTTACCAGCCCTTCGGGTTCTTCGGTGAGCGAGGGATGATCGCGCAGCTCATGGACGAGCTTGGCGTTGAATTGCTGCAGATCGGCGAAACCGGGGACGGCCTCGATGTCGTGCACGGTGACGAAGCGGTCGATCGCCATGAGCGCGTCGCGCTCCTCGGCGCGGCTGAGTTTTTCCAGCGCTGCGAGCGAGAGCGCGAGTGGCGTGGTGATCGTCGGCGAGGCGTTTTGCAGGAAGCCGGTGACCTTAAGGGCTTCTTCGCAGCGTTCGGCGCGGATCAGCGCGCGGGCAAGGTTCACGCCCAGCGCATGGTTGGGCGCAGCGGGATCGAACCCGGCGCGAAATACCTCGGCAGCGCCCCGGGCATCGCCGGCTGCTTCACGCAGCAGCCCGAGCTGGTTCGTCGCGCGGACATGGCCGGGCAGGGCGGTCAGCACTTGCCGGACGAGGGTTTCGGCTTCGTCCCTGCGGCCGAGCGCGGCAAGCGCATCGACGAGGTTGAGCGCGCTTTCGACGTGGCCGGGCCTTGCATCCAGCGCCTGCCGGTAACGGCGCGCGGCCTCTTCGTGACGGCCGAGGCGCGAGAGTGCCACGCCCATGTTGACCAGGGCGTCGGGATGGCCCGGTGCGGTCTTGAGCACGGTTTCGAGCGTATCCACCGCTTCACCGTAACGCTGCGCGGCGATCAGGCAGGAACCCAGGTTGGCCATCGTGGCCGCGTGGCCCGGCCGCAGTTTCAGTGCCGCGCCGAAGGCAGCCAGCGCCTCTTCGATGGCGCCCTTGTTCTTGAGCGCGACGGCAAGGTTCTGATGCCGTCCCGGATCGCCGGGATCGGCATCGCGCGCCGCGGCGAAGGCGGCGAGGGCGCCATCGCCGTCACCCGTGCGCTGGGCGACGATGCCAGCCAGCGTAAGCGCGTCGGCATTGCCCGGTGCCGCTTCGAGCAGGCGCGCGATCAGCGGTCTGGCCGTTTCCGGGTTCGGGCCTTGCGCCGCTTTTGCAGCGTCTTCCAGCAATTGCCCCCACATACAGAAAGGTCTCTCCCATGATTGGCGTCATCATGCATGTCCGCACCAAGCCGGACAAGACGGAGCGCTTCATCGAGCTGATTACCCAGCTGCAGAAGGATGTGCGTGCGAACGAGCCGGAGACCCTGCTGTTTCAGGTCATGCGCTCCGAAGCGGAGCCCAATGCCTTCGCCTTTACCGAGATCTTCACCAGCCACCGGGCGTGGAAGGATCACGCCAAGCGTCCTTACCACGTCGCGATGGCGGACGAGGGCTGGTCCTGCGTCGACGGGGAGGCCGACATTCGCAGCTTCGAGCTGCTTGGAGATGCACCAGTTATGGGAGAGACTGCATGATCGGATCGCTTGAAGGACGCATTGCCCTGGTTACCGGCTGCACCGGGGGGATCGGCAAGGAGACCAGCCGTGCTCTGGGCGCGGCGGGCGCTACGGTGATCGGCGCGGACCTGCCCGAGGATGGTGGCGACTGGAACGAGGGCATCGGGTCCTGTGCCTATCACCGGCTGGACGTGACCGACGAGGCTTCCTGGCAACAGGTCCTCGCAGCGGTGGAACGCGATCACGGCAAGCTCGACATCCTTGTCCATATCGCAGGCATCGTCGTGGTCGAGAAACTGGAGAACACTTCGCTCGAACAGTGGCGCAAGCAGATGGCTGTGAATGTCGACGGGGTCTTCCTCGGCACCAAGGCGGCCATCCCTCTTATGAGCCGCTCGGGCCAGCAATTGCCGCATGGCGCGTCTATTGTCGTCATTTCCTCGGTCGCAGGGTTGATCGGTTCTCCGCTGCATACCGGTTATTGCGCGTCCAAGGGCGCGGTGCGGCTGTTCGCCAAGGCCTGCGCGATGGAATTTTCCGCTCTCGGTTACAAGGTGCGCTTCAACAGTGTCCATCCCAGTGGCGTGAAAACGGGCATGGTCGATCACATTCTGCAGCGCTTCGTCGACAACGGTTTTGCCGAGTCCGTCGAACAGGCTGCCGAAGGTCTTGCCCCGGCCCATCCGATCGGCCGCATGGCCGAACCCATCGACATCGCCAAGGCGGTGCGATTCCTCGCATCGGATGAATCGGGGTATATGCATGGCTCGGAACTCGTCGTGGACGGCGGCTACACGGCGCAGTGACCCGTTTTCGCCGGAACCTGAAACATTGTCCGCACGGACACGCGCACGATTCAGCCACACAAGACAGAACAAACCCAAAAAGGAGAGCGACCATGACGAAAGAACATGATCCGGGAAAACTGGGTGACTTGATCGTCAACATCAATGATTGCCGCGAAGTCGAACTTGGCACGGGCACGACGATCCGGTTGCTGCGCTACAGCGAGGAAACCGGCGACTGGGTGCTCTGGGTACACATGGAACCGGGCGCGACTTTCGCGCCGCACTGGCATCTGGGCCACGGCCAGTACTTCGTCACCAAGGGTGAGCTCATCTACGATGTCGGCTCGGCACCGGCAGGGACCTACGGATACGAGCCGATAGGCTCCCGCCACAGCGAAGCGCGCTGCGAGGAAGTGACCGAATACCTGTTCATGGGCCACGGCGCGGTGGCCTTCACAGAAGAGAACGGCGAGATCCGCTTCATCCTCAATCACGAGTTCCTGCGCGATGTCGTCAGCGGCGCGGCCCGCTCCAACATTGCCAACGAAGGAATGGAAGAAGCGGCATGACCAGCCCGTCCAATCCGCGCGCGGATCGCCTGCGCGCCATGCTTGCCGGGGAAGGGCTGGCCGCTGTCGTGCTCAGTCACCCCCATGACGTCCGCTATGCCACGGGCTACCACTCGGTCCTCGAACGCTGGGGCCAGATGGAGCCGGTGGCTGCCGCGATCGTCTACGCCGATCCGGCCAAGCCGCTCACGCTGGTCATTCCCGAGGCGAACCTGGGCATCGTTGCCGTGCTCAACCGGCAGGAAGAACGCTGCACCTTCGGGGAAGTCCGCACGTTCGAGATGCTCAACTTCTGCGAAGTGAGCCGCTACATCGATCCCGATCGCAAGGGCGGACAACTGGCGCAGGACGCGATGGCGCTGTCCGGGGCGATTGCCGGAGAGTGCCAGAGCGACATCGTGGCTGCGATCGCCTCGGCGCTGGTCGATCACGGCATGGCCGGAAAGGCGATCGGCTTCGACGAACCGCGCGTGTCGGAAAAGCTGCGGTCTCGGCTGAAGCATGAATATTCGGACGCACTCGACTTCATGATCCGCGTGCGGGCGGTCAAGACGGGCGAGGAACTGGCGCGCTATCGCAAGGTGGGCAGGATTGCCGACGCGATCATCGCCCATGCCGGCTCTTTGCTGCACGAAGGGGCGGACTGGAGCGACGTTCAGGCACGCATCTGCGATTTCATGGTCCGCCACGAAGTCATCCCCGTCGACGAAGGCGCCATGCTCTTCGGCGGTGCCTACGAGCAGGATGACTTCATCCCGGATCTGTTTCGTACCCAGGGCAATCGGGCCCTGCGCCGGGGCGACATCGTCATCCTCGAGACCCAGGGTATCCACGATGGCTTCTGGGTCGACATCAACCGCACCGCCGTCATCGGCGAACCGAGCGCCGAATACCGGCGGCAGCACGATATCCTGCGCGATGCATTCCTGATGATGGTGGAACAGCTGCGCCCGGGCGTCAGCACCGCCAGCCTGCCGCAAATCGGGTATGAACACTTGAAGTCCAAGGGTGTCGCCACGCCTGAGAAGCTGCTGGTCGTGGCGCATGGGATCGGCCTCATGCCACTGGAAATCCCGTTGCCCTATCCTTCCGCGGGCCTTGCCGGGGTCAAGGAGGGCTTCGTCCTCGAAGAGGACATGCTGATCTCGCTCGACAGTCTCTACTTCGGCGCGAAGCTCGGCCCCTGCCACATGGAAAACGTCTACGCGATCACGAAGGACGGGCCTGAATCGATGTACCAGGCCCCACTCGAACTGATCGTGGCCCAAGCCGCGGACCGCGCCATGGCGCAGCCTGCCGGTGCTGTTTGAGAGAGGAACGATAACATGAGCCTTGCAGGCGATAACGACCGCAAGATCGAAAAGTACCGGCGGATGCAGCGCATTCGCCAGTTCGAGGCGAAGGCGGAAGCCATCCATGCCCAGGGCGAGATCCCGGGCGCCCTGCATACTTACGCCGGGATGGAAGCTTCCGGCGTCGGCGCCTGCATGGCGCTGCGCGATGACGACTACATGGTCGGCAATCACCGCAGTCACGGTCACCCGATCGCCAAGGGCGCGGCCCTGCGCCCGCTCATGGCCGAACTGCTCGGCAAGGCGACCGGCGTTTGCAAGGGCAAGGGTGGCTCGATGCACCTGTCCGATTTCGCGATGGGCAGTCTTGGTGAGACGAGCATCGTCGGCTCGGGCGCTCCCGTTGCCGCAGGCGCGGCACTGGGGGCCAAGCTGCAGGGGCTGGACCGCGTGGCGCTGTGCTTCTTCGGCGATGGTGCTTCCAGCGAAGGTGCGGTCCATGAAGGCATGAACCTGGCCGCCGTGTGGAAGCTCCCCGCGATCTTCGTGTGCGAGAACAACCGCTTCGGCATGTCCACGCCGACCGCCCATGCAGTTGCCGGAGAAAATGTCGCGGATCGCGCCAGGGGCTATGGCATTCCGGGCGTGATCGTCGACGGGCAGGACGTCGATGCGGTGGAAGATGCGGTGCGCGAGGCCGTCGATCGCGCCCGCGCAGGGCTGGGGCCGACGCTGATAGAGACGAAGACCTATCGCTATGGCGACCATGCCGTAAACATGGGCCGCGAACTGACCCCGCGTGGACCGGAGCACGACGAGTGGCTCGGCCGCGATCCGATCACGCTTTACCGGGCGCGGCTGGAAGCGGCCGGAGTGTCAGCAGCCGATCTCGACGCCATCGACAAGGCGGTCGCTGGAGAAGTGGCAGATGCCCTGAGCTTCGCACGCGAAAGCGCCTATCCCGAATTCGAGGAAGCCTTCGACCATGTCCTGGTCGAGCGTCTTCCCATTCCCGACGACGTCCGGGCCCACGCCTGAGAAGGAGAGCAACATGGCAAAGGCAACCTATCTCGACGCGATCCGGCAGGCCCAGATGGAGGAAATGCAGCGCGACGAGCGCGTCTTCATGATGGGAGAGGATATTCGCTGCAATGTCTTCGGCACCACGACCGGCTTCGTCGACCTGTTCGGCGAGGAGCGCGTGCGCGATACGCCGATCTCGGAAAACGGCTTCATTGGCGCGGCCGGCGGCGCGGCGATGGTCGGCATGCGGCCCATCGTCGATGCCACGATTTCATCGTTCCTGTTTCCGGCGATGGACCAGATCTGCTCGATCATCGCCAAGTCACGCTACATCTACGGCGGGCAGGCGCGCCTTCCACTGGTGCTGCGGTCGTGCCTCTTTTACGGTAATTCCAACGCGGCGCAGCACTCCGACCGCCCCTATTCCATGTTCATGAACATGCCGGGCCTCAAGATCATCGCCCCGTCCAATGCCTATGACATGAAGGGCCTGCTCAAGGGCGCCGTACGCGATGACAATCCCGTCCTCAGCTTCGAGGACTCGACCTGCTGGATGAACAAGTCCGAGCTTCCCGACGATCCCGATTTCGTGATTCCGCTGGGCAAGGGCGACATCAAGCGCGAAGGTACCGACATTAGCGTCATTGGTGTTGCGGGCGGTGTCAACGTGGCTCTCAGGGCCGCCGAGCAATTGGCCAGGGAAGGCATCTCGATCGAAGTTGTCGATCCGCGCACGCTGGCTCCGCTCGACCGCGACCTGATCCTGCAGTCGGTACGCAAGACGGGCCGCGCGATCTGCGTCGATCCCGCGCACATGACCTGCAGCGCGGCCAGCGAGATATCGGCAACGATCGTGGAACACGCATTCCACGCCCTGCGCGCGCCGGTCATGCGCGTAACGACGCCGGACACGCACCTGCCGTTCAGTCCGCACATCGAAAAGCCGCTCTATCCCTCGGTCGAGCGCATCGTCGACGCCGCGCGCAGGCTCGTCGGCGCGGTCGCACCCGTTCCAGCCTGAGGAGGAATACGCATGGCGCAATATACGGTCGTTCTTCCGCAATACGGCATGGGAATGCAGGACGGCGAAATCGTCAAATGGCTCAAGGGCCCCGGAGACAAGGTCGAAGAGGGCGAGAACCTCGTCGAAGTCGAAGCGGCCAAGACGACGGTCGAAGTGCCTTCGCCGGTTTCCGGCACGCTGCTGGAAATCGTTGCCCGGGAAGGCGAAACGGTGGACGTTCGCGCGCCGATTGCAGTGATCGAAACCGGCTGATCTCCCGCGCCGGTCGAGAGGTGCCGGCCATGGACCGGTGACAGGACTATAAGGGTACGGGAGAGCATGAAGATGGCGCAAGCGAACGGTTCGCCGCGCTGGCCGCGATGGTTGGTCGGCGGGTTTCTGGCAATCGTCGGTCTGGTTCTGGCCGGCGGGGGGCTGCGCCTCCTCATGCTGGGCGGTTCTCTCTACTATCTGCTTGCGGGGCTTGCCTGCCTTGTCTCGGCGGGACTGATCTGGCGTGCGGATCGCCGGGGCCTGTGGCTCTATGCCGCGATGCTGCTGGCAACGCTGGGCTGGGCGCTGTGGGAAGTGGGCGGCGCCTTCTGGCAACTTCTGCCGCGCCTTGCCGGGCCCGCAGTGATCGCGCTGGTTCTGGCCCTGCCGGCGGTACGCCGGACGCTGACCCGGGCCGGGGACACGGCCACGCGCTTTCTCCCCGGCATCGCGGGTCTGCTGTGCGTTCTCTTGCTTGTCGTTACTTACGCCAATGTCCCTGTCTATCTGGTCGGAGCGGGACGGCAGGCCCAGGCCTTGCCGGTGCCTGCCGTGGATCCGGCGGCAACGCAATGGACGGCCTACGGCGGCAACGCCTCGGGCACGCGTCATTCGCTTGCGGGGCAGATCACGCCGGGAAATGCGCCGAAGCTGGAAGAGGTCTGGTCTTTCGAGACGGGCGATACGCTCGAGAAGCGGCCCGAAATCAAGGCGCCGATCTCGTTCATGGCGACCCCGCTGATGGTTGGGGACCGGCTCTACTTTTGCTCGCCGACGGGCAAGGTCTTCGCGCTCGATGCCGATACCGGCAAGCAGCTGTGGATGCGCGATCCCCAGGCGAATCCCGCCAATGCGCAGATGTTCAACTGCCGGGGCGTTTCCTATCACAGCGATCCTGCCGCGGCCGGTTCATGCGCCAAGCGCGTGATCAGTGCGACTCTCGACGGCCGACTGCTGGCGAGCGATGCCCTGACCGGCGAGCCTTGCGCCGACTTCGGGAAGGGCGGCAGCGTCGATCTCGATGCCGGCATGGCCCCAATCGACCCGCTCATGTCCTATACGACTTCGCCGCCCGCGATCGTGGGGAATACCGCGATCCTGGGATCCTATGTGCGCGACAACTTCTCGAAGTTTGATCCATCGGGCGTGGTGCGCGCCTATGACGTAAAGACCGGCAAGCTGCTATGGGCCTGGGACAGCGGCCGACCCGACGATGCGCCAAGGCCCGGCCCTGGCGAGAGCTGGACGCGCGGTTCGGCCAATGCCTGGAGCGTGTTCAGCGCCGATCCGAAGCTCGGCCTCGTCTACCTGCCAACCGGCAACGCCACGCCTGACCATGTCGGCACCCATCGCACGCCGATGCTCGAGCGATATGCCAGTTCTATCGTCGCCCTCGATGCGGCGACCGGCATGGTGCGCTGGCATTTCCAGACCGTGCATCATGACTTGTGGGACTACGACGTGCCCGCCCAACCGGTGTTGTTCGATTTCCCGGTCGGCAATCGCACGGTCCCGGCGCTGGCCGCACCGACCAAGCGCGGCGACATCTTCATTCTCGACCGCGCGACCGGCAAGCCGCTTGTCGGCGTGGAGGAGCGCGCCGTGCCCAAGGGCAAGCTGCCCGGCGAGACCTATTCGCCGACCCAGCCTTTCGTCACCGGCTTCCCTTCCTTTGCGCCCGATCCACTGACCGAGGCGGGGATGTGGGGCACCACGCCGCTGGACCAGATGTGGTGTCGAATACGCTTTCGCTCGCTCGATTATGTCGGGGCCTTTACCCCGCCGTCCGAGCGGGGGGCGATCCAGTGGCCGGGTACTTTCGGGATACTCAACTGGGGCAGCGTCAGCATTGATCCGCAGCGGCAGCTGATGATCGTCAATTCTTCTGCCGTTCCGCAGGAAGTGCGCCTGTTCCGACACGGTGCCGATAGCGACAGGCCGGCTGACGCCACGGATTCCCATGCGCCCGGGTATCTGCCGCAGGTCGGCACGAACTACGGCGTGAGCCTGTTGCCGATGCTCTCGCCGCTTGGCATTCCCTGCGAGGCGCCGCCATGGGGCCATATTGCCGCGATCGATCTGAAGACGCGCAAGCTTGCGTGGAAACGCACTTTCGGGACTTCACAGGATACGGCGCCCCTGGGCGTTCAGGTGCCGGGCGCCTTCAACCTGGGCGGGTCGGTCAACACCGTCAGCGGTGTTACCTTCATCGGTGCTTCCATGGACAACTACGTGCGCGCCTTCGAGACGGCGACGGGCCGCGAGTTGTGGAAGGGCAGGCTTCCCGCAGGCGGGCAGGCCACACCGATCACTTACGTCTCGTCAAAGACGGGGCGGCAGTATGTGGTGATCGCATCGGGTGGGCACATGTACATGGGTACGACGCCGGGCGACTATGTCGTCGCCTTCGCGCTGCCTGCTACGCAATAAGGGCTGCCCGACAAGAAATTGGGGCGAGGGGGCGGATCGCTCCGGCCAGTCCGCCCCTTTCCGCTCTCGGCGGCGTTACAGCGCTCGCCGCGCATCCTTGCCATCCCAGGTGGCGACGGCTTCGCGGATCATGGCAAATGTTTCGTGCATGGCCGGATAGGGCTCGATGATCTCGATGATCGGGCTGAGACCCGGGCGGGCGGTGTCGAGGTAGGCAAAGCGCGAAAGCGGCAGGCGTCCTTCCAGCAGGACCGGCACGCCTTGTGCACGCGCGCGCGCCATGCACGCTTCGTAGTCGTCCACGAATGTCCCGAAGTGGTGGACCCCGCTTTGTCCCGATTCCAGGAATTCGCGATAGGTGGAGGGGGCAGTGCCCGGCTGGATCAGCTCGATCATCGTGTCGCCGCTGTAGCTCACGGCAATCGCGCCGAAGATGTCGGCGTCGAGCGGAACGGCCTCTTCGCGCACTGCCAGTTCCTCGAAGGGCAGGGGCAGGGGGAATTCGAAAAAGGGGCCGACACCCATCGCGCCGGTCCAGTGATCGATCGCCGCGTCCACATCGGGCACGACATAGGCGATCTGGAATGTCTTTCCGTAAGTCAGGCTCATCTTTCGTCTCTCCCGTGCCGCTGAATATCGAACAATTCGCAAAGCAGCTTGCAAAACAATCATGACTGTTTTTTAATGCAAGTCTACCCCCATCGGATTCGGACTGACTGGAAGACGGACCGGGGAAGGATCAGGACGGCAAGGTCAAACGCCGTTACAAATCCCAAATGGAGAGGGATGACCATGATGAAGCTCGATTTCGACGACTGGAACATCCATGTCGGCGCGCCCCACCCGTTCAACGAACGCGCGCCGCAGATCGACAACGGCACGGGCCGCCCCGCGCCTGAACGGTATTTCGATCATGACTTCATGCGCGAGGAATGGGACAAGGTCTTCGCCAAGAGCTGGCTGCTTGCCGGTCCTGCTTCCGACATCCCCGAGGCGGGCGACTTCTTCAAGTTCGACATCGGCCCGGAAAGTTTCATCATCGTGCGTGGCGACGACGGTGAGGTCCGCGCGCACTACAATGTCTGCCCGCACCGCGGCAGCCAGCTGGTGACGACCGACTTCGGATCGCTCGAACGCTTCACCTGCCCGTTCCACAGCTGGAAGTTCGACCTTGAGGGCAAGAATGTCGCGGTTACGGATGAAGAGACCTTCCGCCCCGAAGTGCTGTGCCACGACCGCAACCTGACTTCGGTGCGCTGCGAAGTCGCGGTCGGCCTCGTGTTTATCTCGATGGATCCGCAGATCGAGCCGTTGCAGACGTGGCTTGCCCCGATCCTGCCGCAGCTTGAACTTTACGATATCGACAAGATGTACGTCGTTCAGCACCGCCGGTCCGACTGGGGCGCGAACTGGAAGGGCGGCGTCGATGCCTTTGCGGAAATCTACCACCTGCACGCAGTACATCCGCAGACCCAGTGCCTGATGGACGATCGCACCCAGATCGACTTGTGGCCGGGCGGCCTGTCCCGCCAGTTCGTTCCCTTCGCCCAGCCTGCCGCGCGCTATCCTGATCAGGAAACGGTCAATCCGGGGATCCAGCTCATGCTGCGCGACGCCGGCATCGATCCGGAAAACTACCACGGCACAGCCGCTGAGACCCGCGAGGCCGTCCAGCAGGCCAAGCGCAAGCGTTCAGAAGAACTGGGCCTTGGATACGAACGCTTCAGCGACAGCCAGCTCAGCGATTCCGTG
Organism: Novosphingobium sp. KN65.2; assembly: GCF_001368935.1. Lineage (NCBI taxonomy): Bacteria > Pseudomonadati > Pseudomonadota > Alphaproteobacteria > Sphingomonadales > Sphingomonadaceae > Novosphingobium > Novosphingobium sp. KN65.2. The sequence continues at coordinate 73,197 of NZ_CCBH010000135.1, read as the reverse complement.
GTCTACTCGCTCTTTCCGAATGTACAGATCGGGTGCCATCCCGAAGCGATCTTCCTCCATCGCTTCGTCCCGCATGAGAGTGACCCCAACCAGTTCACTTACGACACCTGCATCCTCTATCGGCACGTCGACGCGCCGGGGTACAGTGCTCCGGCCTGGATGGGACTGGGGGAAGATGTGGATCTAACGGGCGCCACGCGCCCGGAGATCGTGCACACCGGGCTTGGCGAACCACCGGGTCTGGGCGAAGTGCTCGACCAGGACTCCGACCTCTTGCCGATTGTCCAGAAGGGTGCGCGTTCGCGCGGATTTCGCGGTCCCCTGTGGAGCGAGCAGGAAGGCCGTCTGCGCCACTTCCACGCCGAGCTGGATCGCCGGATGAAAGGGGAGAAGAGCGCGTGAACTACGACCCCAGAAGCTGGGCAGTTCACAAGGGCTCTCAGCATCCCTTCGACAAGCCGGCCCCTGCCATCGACAATGGCACGGAGCGGCCAGACCCGATCCGCTACACCTCGCCCGAATTCTTCGCGCGCGAATGGGAGAAGGTCTTCACCAAGACGTGGCTGCTCGCCGCACCGGCAAGCGACCTGCCCGAACCGGGCGACTGGGTAAAGTTCGACATCGGCCCGGAGAGCTTCATCGTGGTGCGGCAGAACGATGGTTCCGTCGCCGCCCACTACAACGTTTGCCCTCATCGCGGCAGTCAGTTGGTGACGGGCGAGATGGGTAGTCAGGACCGCTTTACCTGCCCGTTCCATTCCTGGCGCTTCGGCCTGGACGGCAAGAACCGGAAGATCACCGATGAGGATACTTTCCGGCCGGAAGTTCTGTGCCACGGCACCGACCTTTCGACGGTGCGCGCAGAGGAAGCGGTAGGGCTGGTGTTCATCTCGATGTCGGATGACGTGCCGCCGCTGAGGGCGTATCTGGGCCCCCTGCTGCCGATGCTGGAAACCTATCGGATCGACCTGATGCATGTCGTCCAGCATCGCCGGTCGGACTGGGCAGCGAACTGGAAGGGCGGGATCGATGCTTTCTACGAGAGCTATCATCTCCATGCGATCCACCCGCAGACGATGGGCGTGATCGACGATCGCACTCATATCGACCTGTTCCCCGGTGGCCTCAGCCGCCAGTTCGTGCCGATGGCGCAGCCCAATTCGCACTTTCCCGATCAGGAGGGCATCAATCCGGGCATAGCCATGCTGCTGGCAGACGCCGGTATCGATCCGGAAAGCTTTTCGGGCACGGCGATGGAAAGCCGTGAGGCCGTAGCCCGTGCCAAACGCGAGCGGGCCGCGAAGATCGGCCTCGACTACTCGCACTTTTCCGATGCGCAGCTGACCGACAGCACCATCTTCGGGATCTTCCCCAACATGCAGATCGGCTGCCACCCCGAGGCGGTCTTTCTCCATCGCTTCAAGCCGCACGAAAGCGATCCGGAACAGTTCACCTACGACACCACGATCATGTACCGCCATGTCGATGCGCCCGGTTACGGGGCCCCGGGCTGGATGGGGCTGGGCGAGGACGTCGACGTGACCGGCGCGACGCGGCCCGAAGTCGTGCATACCGGCCTTGGCGAGCCGCCGGGGATGGGTGAAGTGCTGGACCAGGACTCGGACCTGCTGCCGATCGTCCAGAAGGGCGCGCGCTCACGGGGATTTCGCGGTCCGCTCTGGTGCGAACAGGAAGCGCGCCTGCGCCACTTCCACAAGGAACTGGATCGCTGGATGGAAAACTAGAAGCGAGGGCTTGGAGACCAGCCTTGCGCACTTCCCGTCGTCGCTGTGAACCGCCCCAAGGAAGTTCGCAGCGACGAATTCCTTGGGGTCGGATCAGAACGGGCGGATTGTCACGCCGTTGTCGATGACCATTTCTGCGCCGTTGATGAAGCGCGATTCATCCGAGGCCAGGAACAGAACGAGGGCGGCGACGTCCTTGGGGTGACCCGGCGTTCCCGGGGGCAATACGCCTTCGGCCACCTCCTGCGGCGCGCGGCCTTCAGCGGTCTGCACCATCGGTGTCTCGATCGCGCCGGGGTGGACGGAATTGCAGCGGATCTTGTAGCCCTTTTCCTGGCACATGACCGCAATCGACTTGGTCATCGCCCGCACTGCGCCCTTGGCGGCGGAATAGGCGAAAAAGATGGGATAGCCGAGCAGGGCGCCGGTCGAACTCATGTTGATGATCGAACCGCCGTCGTTGCGGTTCATCAGCGGGATTGCATGCTTGCAGCCAAGGAACACACCGTCGGACATGATCGCGTTGACCCAGCGGTACTGCTCCAGGGTCGTGTCCTCGACATCGGCATTGAGCACGACGCCGGCATTGTTGACGAGCACGTCGAGCCGACCGAAGCGCGCCTCGATTTCCTGCATGACCGCGATCCATTGAGCTTCGTCGGAAACGTCGAGCACCATCGCGAGTGCGCCGTTTCCGATCCGGTCGGCCACGGCCAGCGCGGGCTCAAGCTTAACGTCGGTGACCACCACGGTTGCGCCTTCGCGCGCCAGGGCTTCGCAATCCGCAGCGCCCAGTCCCGATCCGCCGCCGGTGACCAGCGCGACTTTGCCTTCTACCCGGCCCATCCTTTTCTCCCGTTTCGTCTATGTTCGTTTCTTTGACGGTTTGGCGGCGCTTCAGGCCGCGCCGTCCTCGCTGAAATAGTCCGGCATCCCGGCCGGCCAGATGACACCCCATTGCGCCTGTCCGCCGTCGATGATCAGCAGGTCGCCGTTGATGAAACGGGCGGCAGGCGAAGAAAGATAGGCAATAGCTTCGGCCACGTCCCAGGCATTGCCGCGCATCTTCATCGGGTTGGCCTTGTGGAAGCGGGCGAGCGCCTCTTCCGGGTACATGCGGAAGCCTTCGGTTTCGATCACGCCGGGGCCGATGCAGTTCACGCGAATGTTCCAGCGCGACCATTCGGTCGCCAGCGTCTTGGACAGGTAGATCACCCCGGCCCGCGCGGCGCAGGTGTGCGCTGCCTGCGGCATGCCGCGCTCGACGTTGGCGACGATGTTGATGATGTTGCCCGGCTTGCCGATCTCGCGCCAGCGCTTGGCGGCTTCCTGCATCATCCACCAGGTGCCGTTGAGATTGGTGTCGATGACGGCCAGCCAGCCCTTGCGGGAAAAGTCGATGGCGTCCTGCGGGAATTGCCCGCCGGCATTGTTGACGATGGTGTCGATGCCGCCGAAGTGGCCGTGCACCTTGTCGATCAGCGCCTCGACCGCTTCCGGATCGCGAATGTTCGTAGGCACGGCGAGCACTTCGCTGCCGGTCTCTTCGCGCACCAGCTTGACCGTGGTGTCCAGCTTGTCCGGGTCACGCCCGCAGATTGCGACCTGAGCCCCCAGCCTTGCGGCGAGGTAGGCTGCGGCCTTGCCCATGCCGCTCCCGGCTCCGGTGATCAGCATGGTCTGCCCGGCAAGCAGGTCGTCGCGGTAGATCGTCGTCTGCGTGCGCAGCGATTCGTCGTCCAGGCCCCGGCGCGGCCGGTCGGGACCGTCGTCTTCGGGCCGGAAGATCTTGGGTTCGAAGGTCTTTGGGGCGCTCAATTCGTTTGTCCTTGCTTATCAGCGGCAAGGGCCGGACTGCGCCGTTTGTTCCCTCTGCCGGAAAGCAACGTAACGCCAGAGCACCAAAAAGACAAACAAGATTGTTTTTAAGGTTATCGGGCTTCTGTCGAGGCGCACAAGCCCGCGATGTTTGTGCTCAGGACTGTTCGCGCGGCATGAGCTCGCGAATCTGGTTTTCCAAGTGGTGCAGCATCGCCGGAACCTTCTCGGACGACATCGCACCTGTCTGGACCGCAATGGACATGCCTTCGAGAATCGTCTGCGAAAGGTTCATGGCCAGGTCGAACTTTTCGGGCGAACTGCGCCACTCGGGGAAGAGCGCCTGTGCCTGATCATTGAAGCGGTCACGGAATTCCTCCTGCAGCGGCACCAGGATGTCGGACAGCTCCTTGTCGGTGCGCGCGGCAACGGCCAGTTCGTGGAAGGCGATGAAACCGGGCTTCTGAACTTGTGCCCAGTAAGTCTCGGTCAGGTTGTCGACATCGTGTTCGGGCTTTTCCGCGGCGCGGCGAAAGGCGCGCAGTCGGCGCTCGTGCAACTCGATGATCGTGGCCTTGATCAGGGCTGCGCCGTTTTCGAAATGGTGCATCATCGCCCCGCGCGACAGTCCCGCCTCCTGCGCAACGCGCGGGGTCGTCGTATTCGCATAGCCGTACTTGACCAGGCAGCGGATCGTAGCCTCGATCAACCGGCTGCGCGTCTGTGCGGCCTTGGCGGCCTGCAGCGTGCCGCCGGTGTTGCGGCTCGGTGCTGCCTTGGCGGTGCGGGTCGACTTGGTGCGCGAGAGGGCCATGTGATTCGCCTGATAGTATCGAGCCGCGAAAGGCTGCGGCTATCTGTTTGGACAGGCCCTGTAATCCCAATGCAATATTGAGCGCAAGCACGGCGAGTCGCCAGAGTCCTGCGCTGCTGGCGGAAATCGCCTCTCCGGAACGCGCCGCGCTTCTAAAATTAAAACAGACATGAATGATTGTATTTTCCATTTGCCTTGGTAAGCTCGCTGCAAATGAACAGCCCCGGCCTGACTCGTCGATCGACGGGCGCATCGCGGGCAAAAGAAAAGATTGGGAGAACAGGCGATGGGCGATGGAAAGCCGATCCTGACAATGGGTGCGATGATCCGTGCTTCGGCGGAGCGTCATTCCAAAAGCGATGCGATCGTGTTCCCCGACAGGCGGCTGAGCTACGCAGAGTTGAACAGGGCTGCGCGCGATTGGGCCAGGGCGCTGGTGGCGATGGGTGTGAAGCCCGGCGAACACGTCGGCATTCTCCTGCCCACCTGCGTCGATTTCATCACGGCATTCTATGGGATCACCATGGCCGGGGCCGTCGCGGTGCCGGTCAATGCGCGTTACCAGGCCAGCGAGCTGGGCTATGTGGTGGACAATGCCGATCTCGTGACAGTGATCACCACCGGCAAGGTTGCCGAAAACCTTGATTTCGGTTGCCGGCTTCAGGCAGCGATGCCTTCGCTCGTCGAGCAGAAGGACCCCTGGCACCTTTCCCTTGCTGAGGCGCCTCGCCTGCGCAACGTGGTCTGTCTGGATGACAACTGCGCGTCTTATCTCGTTCCTGCCAAGGCTACGCTGGCGGCAGGCGAAGCGGTGGCCGAACGCGAGATCGATGCGCGCATCGATGCCGTGCAGCCCGGCGATACCTCGATGATCCTCTACACATCGGGAACGACCGCCAACCCCAAGGGCGCGATGATCAGTCACCGGGCGCAAGTGGCGAACAGCCGCAACCTTGGCGTGCGTTACGAGTGCACTTCGCAGGACAAGGTCTGGTCTCCGCTGCCGATCTTCCACATTGCGGGCATCCTGCCGATGACGATGATCCTGGATCTGGGCGGTGCGTACATGACCATCCCCCATTTCGATGCCGGCGTCGGACTGGAGATGCTGGGCCGAGAGGGGGCAACTATCGCTTACCCCAGTTTCGTGACGATCATGCAGGGCCTGATCACGCACCCGAGTTTCGAACGGACGGACCTTTCGCGCTTGCGCGTCATGAATTCGAACTTCGCGGTCCAGCCCGAATGGATCAAGCTCGCCGTCGCCGAAGCGATGCCGCACACGATCCAGGTAGGTACTTATGGCCTCACCGAGGCGGCCGGTACGGTTTCGACCAGCCGTCTCTCCGACAGCTATGAAGTCCGCACCGGGCGGTGCGGCGTACCGCTGGATGAATGGAATGTGCGGATCGTCGATCCCGAAACCGGTGCCGATTGTGGACCGGACGAGCGTGGCGAGATCGTGCTGGGCGGTCCCAACGTGCTCAAGGGCTATTACAATGCCCCGGAAAAGACCGCTGAGGCGATCCGCGATGGCTGGTTCCATACCGGTGACATCGGCTCGATCGATGCCGATGGCAACGTGATGTTCCATGGCCGGCTGAAGGACATGCTCAAGGTCGGCGGCGAGAATGTCGCAGCGGCCGAGATCGAGGCCATGTTGCAGACCCATCCCGCGGTGAAGCTGGCGCAAGTCGTCGGTCTTCCAGACGAACGTTATGTCGAAGTGCCCGCTGCCTTCGTTGAACTGGCGCAAGGCGAAAGCGTCAGCGAGCAGGAACTGATCGAACACTGCAAAGGCCGCATTGCCGGCTTCAAGGTGCCCCGCCATGTCCGCTTCGTCGAGGAATGGCCGATGTCGACTTCGAAGATCCAGAAGTTCCGCCTGCGCGAGGATCTCATTGCCGAATTGCAGGCAGCATGATGCCCGCGCGCTGAAATATAAAAAGCAGTCGTGACTGTCTTTTTTATTGCGCAAGGCGGGCCGAAGGTTTTAGGCTTGGGATGAAAATGCAAGGCGGTCGCAGGGCAAGAAAGTCGCGACCCGGGAAACGACAAGGACGAGGTGAGATGGATCTGGGATTGGCAGGCAAGAAAGCGATCCTCGTGGGGGCCGCACGCGGCATCGGCTATGCCGTCGCGGAAGTTCTCGCACGTGAAGGCTGCGACATTGCGCTGACCGCGCGCAGCGAAGACAGCGTCAAGGACGCCGTCGCCGAACTGAGCAAGTACGGCACCCGCGTGGTTGGCAAGCCGGCGAATGCCAAGCAGCCGGACGAGTACAAGGCCTGGATCGAATGGGCGATCGAAGAGCTCGATGGCGTTGACATCCTGGTGCCCTTCACTTCGGCAGGTGGCGGCATGGGCACCGAGAAGTACTGGTACAATGCCTTCGAACTGGACCTGATGGGCGCCGTGCGCGCAGTCGAAGGCGTCGTGCCGACGATGACCGAGCAGGGCAAGGGCTCGATCGTCCTGATTGCGACGACCTCCGTGCTCGAAGCGATGGGCGGGCCGCAACCCTACAACGCTCTCAAGGCCAGCCTGGTCACCTGGGGCAAGCAGCTCGCGCTGTTCCACGGCAAGGATGGCATTCGCGTCAACGTCGTTTCCCCCGGGCCGATCGAATTCGAAGGCGGCAACTGGGACATGATCAAGGGCACGATGGAGAAATTCTACAATGCCCAGCTTCGCCAGCAGCCCATGGGGCGCCTCGGTCGGCCCGACGAAGTGGCCAAGGCCATCGTCTTCCTCGCCAGCGAGGCGGCGAGCTGGTGCAACGGATCGCACCTCGTTGTCGACGGGGGCTATACCAACCGGACGCACTTCTGATGAAACGGCATGTCATGGGATGGGACGCGGCAGCGATGGACGTGAAACGCGTCGTCGATGTGCCGCGTGTCGACCCGGAGACCACCGGCAACGGAACCCCGGTCGAAAAGGCACCCGATCCGGAGCTGGGTACCGCGCTGATCCCGGCCGAACGTTACTATTCTCCCGAGTTCATGAAGCTCGAATGGGAACGGGTCTGGACCAAGGTCTGGCTCCTTGGCGGCCGCACGGACGATATCAGGGAGCCGGGTGACTACATCTGCACCGACATCGGCAAGGAATCGGTGCTCATCGTGCGTCAGGTCGACGGATCGGTGCGATGCTTCCCCAATGTCTGCCTGCATCGCGGCAATCGCCTGCGTCCCGAAGGGCGCGGCAATGCCGAGAATTTCAAGTGCATGTACCATCACTGGACTTACGGTCTCGACGGCAAGCTCGAGCACATTCCGGACATATGCACCTTCTTCCAGGGCGGCCCTCCCGGAATGACGGCCACGCCGCTGCCCTGCGTGGAATGGAACAGCTTCGTGTGGTTCTCGCTCGATCCCGAGGTAGAGCCGTTCGACGATTTCATTGCGCCGATGCGACAGCATCTGGAGCCCTATCATCCCGAGCGCATGGCGTGGAAACGCGACATAACCGTGGAATGGGACTGCAACTGGAAGACATCGGTCGATGCCTTCAACGAGACCTATCACGTGCAGGGCATTCACCCGCAGCTGAAGTGGTATCTCGATGACATCAACGTCCAGATCGACTGCTATGGCAAGCACAGCCGCTATCTGATCCCGTTCGCGGCCATCAGTCCGCGCGTCGCCATGCCCAGCCAGATCCCGCCGGCCATTCACGAGATCATGGTCAATGCCGGCATGGACCCGGCCGAATATGAAGGTCGCGTCAGCGATATTCGCCGTGACGTCCAGTTGTTCAAGCGTGAACACGGGGCCGAGCAGGGCAAGGACTATTCCGAACTCAACGACGATCAGCTGACCGACGATTATCACTACCTGATATTCCCGAACATCTCGGTCAATGTGCATGCCGACGATATCATGCTGTTCCGCCAGCGTCCGCACGCGAGCGACCCGAACAAGATGTATTACGACATCTGGATGTTCGAGCTCGTTCCCGAAGGCGAGGAATGGCCCGAGCGCGTGCGCCACCAGCGCTTCCGTCACGGTGACAAGACCATCGGGCAGGTGCTCGATCAGGATGCCTTCAACCTGCCGACTGTGCAGCAGGGCATGCAGTCAGATCATTTTCCGGGACTCTGGATCGGGGACCAGGAACTGCGGATCAGGCACTTTCACTCCGCACTCGACGATTACATCTACGGACCCGGGAAAAAGCAGCCGGGCGATATCTAGCCACACGCATTTGCCGGGGAGAGGGCATGCAATTCAATCGCGACGAACTGCTCGGTGCCTATCGCCGGATGAAGACGATCCGCGCGTTCGAGGAACGCCTGCACGACGAAATCAAGACCGGCGAGATTGCCGGCTTCACCCATCTCTATGCCGGGCAGGAGGCAGTTGCCGTGGGCATCTGCGACCAGCTTACCGTGGACGACAAGATCGTCTCGACGCACCGCGGCCATGGTCATTGCATCGCCAAGGGCTGCGACGTGAAGGGCATGATGAAGGAGATCTACGGAAAGGCCGGCGGGCTGTGCAAGGGCCGTGGCGGCTCGATGCACATTGCCGACCTTGAAGTGGGCATGCTGGGTGCCAACGGTATCGTCGGCGGCGGTGCCCCGCAGGCGGTCGGCGCGGCGATAGCCGCGCGCCTGCAGGGCAAGGGACGGGTCGGCATCGCCTTTTCGGGTGACGGCGCCTGTAATCAGGGCACCACCTTCGAGGCGATGAACCTCGCGGTCGTAACCAAGGTCCCGGCCATCTTCGTTTTCGAGAACAACCACTATTCCGAGCACACCGGCGATGCCTACGCGGTCGGTACGTCGAACGATATCGCCAGTCGTGCCGAGGGCTTCGGCATGAAGGCGTGGCGGGCCAATGGCTGCGACTACTTCGATACTTATTCCACTTTTGCGCAGCTGCTCGAATATGTCCGGGCGGGCAACGGTCCGGCCGCCATCGAGCTAGACACCGAGCGTTTCTATGGCCACTTCGAGGGCGATCCCCAGCGCTATCGCGGCAAGGGCGAACTCGACCGTCTGCGCGAGGAGCGAGATTGCCTGAAGGCTTTCCGCGCGCGGGTGACCGAGGCCGTGCTCCTTTCGGCGGATGAGCTCGATGCCATCGACAGCGAAGTCGAAGCGTTGATCGACGAGGCCGTAGCCGAGGCCCGGGCCGACGATCTGCCCGATCCCGCAGGCGTCGCCGACGACGTCTATGTCGAATACTACTGAGGGAGCCTCGTCATGGCAGTCATGAATATCCGCGAGGCCATCGTCAGTACGCTCCACGCCGAAATGGAGCGAGACGAGGACATCATCGTTCTGGGCGAGGACGTCGTGGGCGGTAACGGCACCGCCGGCGGTCCCGAGGCGATTGGCGGCATCTGGGGTACCAGCCCGGGTCTTTGGGAGAAATTCGGCCCTGAACGCGTGATCGATACGCCGATTTCGGAAAGCGCGATCATCGGCGCGGCGGCAGGCGCGGCGCTTTCGGGCAAGCGGCCGGTTGCCGAACTGATGTTCGCCGATTTCGTGGGCGTCAGCCTCGACCAGATCTGGAACCAGATGGCCAAGTTCCGCTACATGTTCGGAGGCAAGACCAAATGCCCCGCCGTCGTGCGGCTGGTCTACGGCGCCGGCATGCAGACGGCAGCGCAACACAGCCAGTCGGTCTATGCAATGTTGACCTCGATGCCGGGCCTCAAGGTCGTCCTGCCGACGACCCCGGCGGATGCCAAGGGCCTGCTGACCGAAGCGCTGCGCGGCGACGATCCGGTCATGTTCTTCGAGCACAAGACGCTCTACGGCGTGAAGGGTGAAGTGCCTGATGGCGATTTTCGCCAGCGTTTCGGCGAGGCGCGCGTCGTGCGCGAAGGCGGGGACGTTACCGTGGTCGCCTGCGGGCGCATGGTGAGCTTTTCGGAAAAGGCGGCCGACAAGCTGGGTGCCGATGGAATTGGCATGGACCTGCTCGACTTGCGCACGACCAGCCCTCTCGACGAGGATGCGATCCTGGAATCGGTGGAACAGACCGGGCGTCTTGTCGTCGTCGATGAAAGCCCGCCGCGCTGCAGCCTGGCCGCAGACATTGCCGCGATGGTGTCCGAGCGGGCCTTCACCAGTCTCAAGGCGCCGCCGGCGATGGTCACCGCGCCGCACAGCCCGATCCCGTTTGCCCGCAACCTCGAGCGCGCCTGGGTGCCTTCCCCGCAGAAGATCGAGGATGCCGTGCGCCGCGTCCTCGCATTCCGCTAGGAGGGCCGGTCATGGCGAAACTTACGCCTTTCACCATGCCCAAGTGGGGTATCGAGATGGCAGAAGGTACGATTGCCGAATGGATGGTGGGCGAGAATGAGCCCTTCGTCCGCGGCACGGTCCTGACGCTCATCGAAACCGACAAGATCACCAACGAAGTCGAAGCCGAACGCGACGGCCGCTTCGTGCGGATCATGGCCGAGCCGGGCCAGACTTATCCGGTCGGTGCGTTGCTCGCCGTCCTTTCGGATGGGGGCGAGGCGACGGCCGAAGAAGTCGATGCGCTGATCTCGGGCTTTACGCCTTCGGAATCCGGCTTCGGGCCGGATGACGATGGTGTCGCATCGCCTGCTCCGGCACCGCCGCGCGAAGAGGCGGCGCCAGCCAGAGTCACGGTGCCCGAGGGCATTGCCATCACTCCCAAGGCTCGCGAGGAGGCGGAGCGGCTGGGTGTCGATGTGACCGTCATTTCCGGTTCGGGCCGGGGCGGGAAGATCTCCGCGCAGGACGTCCACCAGGTGGCAAGACCTGAAGCGAATCCCGAACTTGTCGGCGTGTTGCCGCCAACGCCCGAAGGCGATGTCTTCGCCACGCCGGTCGCCCGGCGGATCGCCGCGAATGAAGGTGTCGATCTTTCGTCCCTTGCCGGATCGGGGCCGCGCGGGCGCGTGCGCAAGGCAGATGTGCTGGCCGCGCTGCCCAAGCAGGACACGCCGACGGCAGAAGCTGCGCCGCAGCCTGCGCCAAGGCCGCAACCTCAACCGCAGGTCGTTTCGGTTTCAGGAGACCGGTTCGACGTTGCCCCGATGTCGTCGATGCGGCGCACCATCGCGCGGCGTCTGAGCGAATCCAAGCAGCAGATCCCGCACTTTTACGTGCGGCGTCGGGTCCGTGCTGACCGGCTGCTTGCCATGCGTGCCGGGGTTGAAGGCGAGAGGCCGAGCGTCAACGATTACCTGATCAGGGCCTGTGCGCTGGCGTTGATGGAAGTGCCAGCGGTCAACATTCAGGTCCATGGCAACGACATCCACCGCTATGCCGCATCCGACATCTCGGTCGCCGTAGCGACCGAGAGGGGCCTTGTCACACCGATCGTCTTCAATGCCGACGACATGACGGTCGCGCAGATCGGTACGGCGATGAAAGGGCTCGCCCAGAAGGCACGCAGCGGCAAGCTGAGGCCGGAGGAATTCACCGGCGGGAGCTTTTCGCTGTCGAACCTGGGCGGCTTTGGCGTCGAGCAGTTCGATGCCATCATCAACCCGCCGCAAGGCGCGATCCTTGCGGTTGGCACGGCGCGGCCCGAACCGATCGACGATGCCGGTGCCATTCGCATCGTGCCGGTCCTCAATCTCTCGCTCTCGTGCGATCACCGGGCCATCGACGGCGCCGACGGCGGCCGCTTCATGGCCGCGCTCGCGAACCTGATCGAACAGCCTCATTTGCTTTGAAAGAACCACGACCATGAACTTCACGCTGACTGACGACCAGGTGCAACTGCAGGAAGCGGCCCGCGAATTCGCCCGTGCCGAACTGCCGGCCATCGCCGCCGAACTCGAACGCGAAAACCGTCCGCCCAGCCGCGAACTGGTCAAGCGCTATGCCGAACTGGGCTTTCTGGGCATCAACGTGTCCAGCGATCTGGGCGGACTAGGCCTCGGCAACATCGAGGCGCTGATCGTTCTGGAAGAATTCGGCAAGATCTCCTCGGCAGTAGGATTCCCGATCTTTGAATCTTCGGTGGGGCCGGTCCGCGCCATCGAGCATTTCGGTTCCGACGCGCTGCGCAAGCGTATCGTTCCGGCCGTGTGCAGCGGCGACATGGTGGTTGCCGTCTCGATGTCCGAGCCCGACGCCGGGAGTGCGCTGACCGATCTCAAGACCAAGGGTGTGGTCCGGGGCGACAAGGTCGTGATCAACGGTACCAAGCGCTGGTGTTCGGGCGGCGGCCATGCCGACGCCTATGTCGTGTACTGCCGCCTGTCGGACGATCCCGGTGCCAAGGGCATTGGCGCGGTGCTGGTCGAGAAAGGCACGCCGGGCCTGTCGTTCGGCCCCAACGAGCAACTCATGGGCTTTCGCGGCATCCCGTCATCGGACCTGAACTTCGATGATTGCGAGATCCCGCTGGACAACGTGATCGTGCCTGCTGGCGGTTTCAAGAAGCTGATGGAAGCCTTCGATCTCGAACGCTGCGGCAATGCGACGATGTCGCTGGCCCAGGCCTCGGGTGCGCTGGAGGACGTGTGCGAATACGTTCAGGAGCGCAAGCAGTTCGGCAAGCCGATCGCCGAGTTCCAAGCCGTGCAGCTCAAGCTGGCGGAAATGCAGATGAAGGTGGAGGCCGCCCGCCTGCTGATCTGGCGCGCCGCTTCGCAGGCCGAGGATGGATTGCCCTCGGTCCTGCACAGTTCGACCGGCAAGTGCTTTGCCAATACCATTGCCCGCGAAGTCACGGGCGATGCCATGCAGTTGATGGGCGCTTACGGCTATTCAAAGGACTTCCCGATGGAACGCCGCCTGCGCGATTCCTGGGGCTGGGGCATCGCCGGCGGCGCCATCGACATCCAGAAGGTCAATATTGCCGGTGCCATGCTCGGCCGCCGTTTCGATCAGCGGCGTTGATCCATGAGGGGGTGAGTGGGCATCGCGCGGATTACTGCGCGGTGCCCGCCATCCGTTGACGACCCTCGAGGGTATAGACCAGATTGATGCTGGTGAAGGTCACGGCCTCGGTACCGTCTTCCAGCACCACGGCATAGTGCGTCTTCGCAGTCCCCCGGTCGGCTCGCGACTTCGAAGGCTCGAGTGAGACGATCTCGCTGGTCACGTGGATCGTGTCGCCGGCGCGGATGGCGCGCCTGAGGCGTAACTCGTCCCAGCCTACGCCGCACACGAAATCGATGTCCCAGTTGATCTCGTGATCGAGCTGGCGCCACAAGGCGAGGACATGGATACCGCTGGCCACCAGTTGCCCGAAGACCGATTGCTTTGCACTCTCGGGATCGGTGTGGAACCATTGCGGATCGTAGGCCCGGGCGAACTCGAGGATCTCTTCCTGCGTCACCGTGCGTGAGCGCGACTTTCGCTTTTCACCGACGACGAGGTCTTCGAAAGTGCGATAGGGTTCACGCGGCTTGAATGCGGCAGTGCTCACAGCTTGTCTTCCCTTTTCCCGTCGAGAACGCGCGCAAGCCCCTGCTGGCTGACGGTGGCGACCAGTGTGCCGTCGCGTCGGAACACATTGCCGCGACCCAGCGCGAGGGCATTGCTCGCAGCCGGACTGTCGAGAGCATAGAGCAGCCATTCGTCGATGCGGAACGGCTGGTGGAACCAGATCGCGTGATCGAGGCTGGCGGTCTGCAGGTAATCGTTGGCCCAGCCCAGCGCCATTGGGCCAAGTCCGGTATGGAAGATATGCAGATCCGATGCATAGGCGAGCAGGCGCTGATGGACGTGGAGTTCGTCGCCTATCGGCCCGCTTATCCGGAACCAGAAATGCCGCGTTGCCGGCAGGATTTCCCGGTTGTCGAAAGGGAAGGGTTCGACCGGGCGCCATTCAACCTGCTGGCGGCGTTGCCAGAAGGGGCGGTGGCGTTCCGGCAGGGCAGGGCCGAAATCCTCGACGAGATCGATGACGCGGGGCAGGGCCTCGGGCGGCGGCACGTCGGGCATCGTCATGGTGTGCGAGGCGGAGGGTTCCGGCGTCTTGAACGAGACCATGAGATTCATGAGCGGTTGGCCGTTCTGCGACATGCGCACCAGGCGGTTGGAGAAGCTGCGCCCGTCCATTTCCCGTGTCACGGCAAATTCATTGGCGAGGTCGACCTGGCCCGGCTTGTAGAAATAGCCATGCAGGCTGTGCGCTTCCTTGCCTTCCTCCACGGTCAATCGCGCTGCCGCCAGGCACTGGGAAACGACCATTCCGCCGTAGAGCCGCAGCAGACCGCTCGGCACCGGGTCCACCCGGAAGCGGTCCTCGCCGATCGTCTCGAAGGCATAGGCCAGTTCACGTTCGACTTCGGGATCGTCCGGGAAAGGATTGGCGGCAGACACTTTAGGCGATCCTTTCGGTTGAGATTCAGTCGGCACGGCAGGGCCGCAGTCGGACCGCTGTGCGCAGCCGGGATCACTGGAGCCTAGCAGGTCACGCACTGCTTTTCGAAGGCGAAGGTGCAATCGGGATCGACGATCTGCAGCAGTTCCACGACATTGCCGTCGCAGTCCCGCCCATATGTCGCACGGGTCATGCCCGATCCGCCGGGCGGGCAGTTGAATGCCATGCCCAGTCCCTTCAGCCGTTCGTATTCGGCAAAGATATCGTCGCAGTAGAGGCATAAGTGGGTAATGCCGCGATCGCACATGCGCGGGTGTACCTCGCGTGGGTCGTTGCTGGCATACTCGAACACCTCGATGTGCAGGTTGCCCAGCCGGATCATGGCATAGCGCGCTGCGCTGTCCTCCAGCCCGACCATCGTGTCGATGCGGGAATTGCCGCGCTCCCAGCCGCCTTCGCCGACCCGCTCGAACCCGAACCAGCGACGGTAATGGTCGATGAAGCGCTCGAGATCCGGCGTCGAGATCGCAAGGTGATGAACCCCGCGGATCATGCCGAAGCCCGGGCTGCCTTCACCGCGCTGACGATCTCGGCGTTGGTGGGATTGCGCCGCAATGTGAGGCCGCCGTTCACTTGCAGGACCTGCCCGGTCATGAAGCAGGCATCGCTGGCAAGCCAGGCGACGGCCTCGGCGATGTCCTCGCTCGTGCCGACGCGGCCCAGCGGATACTCTTTGGTGAAACTCTCGATGATCGCGGGGTTCTGCGCGGCCTTGCCGGTCATCGGCGTGACGGTGAAGCCCGGGGCCACCGAATTGGCGCGAATGCCGCGGTGGCCGAACTCGTTGGCGACGCAGCGGATCACATGATCCGCTCCGGCCTTGGTCCCCATGTAGGCGGCATGATCCTCCAGCATGATCGAGGCCGTGGCCGAGGAAATCTGGATCAGGGAACCGCCGTCGCGCATCGCGCGCAGCATGGCCTGGTAGAACAGGACCGCGCCGGTGAACTGCAGCGCTGCCATGCGCTCGATCTCGGCCTTGGTCGTATCGAGGAAGGGCTTGAGAAGCCCCCAGCCGGTGGCGTTGACGGCAATGTCGATGCCGCCGAACGTCTCGACCGCCTCCTGTGCAAGCCGGGCAAGGTCTTCCTCGCTGGTCAGATCGCAATCGGCGACCGCATGGCCGGAAATTTCGGCTGCGAGCCGCTCAAGCTCCTCGGCTTTCCTGCCCGCGACAACGACTTTCGCACCATCATGGGCAAGCCGCCGGGCGATGACCTGCGCCATGTTGTCGCGGTTCGCCGCGCCGATCACCACGGCAACCTTGCCTGCCAGATCTGCCATGCTCTCTCCCGATTGTCTTCTGTCGTTCGTTGTTAGCGTCGATTGCGCGGTGGCGGATCAGTCCTTCTGAACCCAGGGATCCAGGACCTGTTCGACGCGGGCATGTTCGGGCACGCGGTTGAGGCCGATGCGCCGGTCCAGTTCCTCGTGCCAATGGTAGATCCGGCGCTCCTGGTAGTTGAGCGGCATGCCCTTGAAGCCGGGGCTTTCCAGCGATTCCTGGATCTGCGGCGCGTACTGCAGGTCCTCGTAGAGGATCCGCTCCCAGTTGTTGAGGCGCGTGGGCCAAAGCGGGTGCGGATTCTCCGGATCGTGATCCGGGGCCAGCCAGCTCGACACGACGCGCGAGCGCTTGGGCCCCAGCGGCCAGAACTGCAGGATCGGGATGCCGGTCGGTGCCGGGGGCATCACGAAGTTGGGATAGATCTGGTAGCTGACGTTGTTCTTGGCCGGAAACTCGCCGATCGTCGGGATCTCCGGCATACCCACGGTACCGGGATCGACCCAGTCGGGACGGCGGTTGGGAGTGGCCATGCGGCTGTGGCCGTTGGGCCAGAGGCTCACGATCATCGCGCGGTGGTCCAGGAAGCGATCGACCGTGTCGATGTGGATCGACTTGAGGTGATAGACCTCGAGAAAGGCATCGAGCAGGACCTTGACGTTGCAGTCCACCTCGTAGCTGCGACTGTCGACAAGGCGCAGCTTGTCGAGCTGGTATTGTTCGAGCTGTGCTGCCATCGGCCCGATATGTTCGATCAGCGGCTGGGCGTCGGGGTCCTTGTTGATGAAGATCAGCGAACCCAGAAGTTCGCAGCGCACCGCCACGAGCGAGCGGCAGGAGAAGTCGAGGTCGACGAAGTCGCGCTTGTCGCGAACGGCGGTCAACTTGCCGTCGAGAGTGTAGCTCCAGCCGTGGTAGCCGCAAACGAAGCCGCGGCCTTCGCCCGACTCCTCGGTGACCAGTGGTGCGCCGCGATGCTGGCACGTGTTGTAAAAGGCCTTGACCTCGCCTGCGAGGTTGCGGGCGACGATGATCGGTGCGCCGGAATTGCGGGTCAGGAACCAGGATCCGGGATTGGGCAACTGATCGGTATGGCCGGCATAGAGCCAGGCCCTGTCCCACATCATGTCCTTTTCGAGCTGCAGGAACTCGGCGTCGGTATAGCGGCTGCCGGGAATGTCGGGCAGCTTGGGGAAACCTTCGGGCGGTGCCTTGCGGTCCCGTTCGTACTCCATGCGGGCATGGTCGTTCTCGGGCCTTTGATCTGTCACCGAATCGAGCATCTCTTCTTTCTCCCTCCAGCCCCGGTGTTCATGGCTCCGGGTGCAGGCGCCGACCGAATCAAAAACATACAAGAATGTTTGATTTTGTCGAAGTGATGCTTGCCTCATTACCGCGTGCACGGATAAACAGTCAACAGTGATTGGAATTTGAGGCGCATTTCCGCTACAGCTCAAGCCAAACGATCGTTTGGCAATTAGCCGAGAGTACAAGAAGGGCAGAAAATGCGGGTTCCGCATATCGATCAGTCAGCGCAGACCATCGACCTGCCATCCGGGAGCGCAGGCAAGGGCCGGACCGACCGCTGGCCCGAACTGCTGGAAGCAGCGGCCGAACTCTTTGCTGAAAAGGGATACGACGGCACCTCGCTGCGGGACATTGCCGATAGGCTGGGCATGCTCAAGGGCAGCCTCTATCACTACATTTCGGGCAAGAGCGACCTGCTGGTCCACGTCATGCGCGAAGCGCACCGCCGGGGCCTGCGCTCGATCGCCGCACTTGCCCGCGAGGAGGGGCCGGCGATCGAGCGGCTGGAAGCGATCGTCGTTGCCCATGCCCGCTACGTTTGCACCGAAAGGGTCTTTACCGCCGGCTTCTTCGAGGCGCGCAGGCACTTGCCTGAAGCACGCGCGGTGGAATTCGCTGCCGACGAGCGCGATTATCGCCTGCGTGTCGAGGCGCTGATCGTGCGCGGGCAGGACGAAGGCGCATTGCGCACCGACCTCGATCCCAAGCTGACCGCATTGTGCCTGCTCGGATTTCTCAATTCGCTGCACCTGTGGGTGCGCCCCAACGGCGTTCATTCGATCCGACGCATCTGCGACCATGCCGTGATGCTGGGGCTCGATGGGCTGCGGCGGCGATGAGAGGACTGCCCTTGCCCACTTTGCCCGCTTGCGGCTCAATCGCGGGTGAACCGCGCCTCGCGTTTCAGGGCGTAGGCGGTCACGCCTTCGCGGCTGTCGGCGCTCGACAGCGTCGCCTTGCCCCAGGCGTTGCCCACGGCAAGCGCCCGGTCGATGTCCATGCCGCACGCCAGTTCGTAAAGCTCGAGCCCGTTGCGGATAGCCTGCCAGCTGTTCCCGAGCATGGCGTCTGTCACTGCCAGCGTGCGCTCCAGCAATGCGGGGCCGGGAACCACTTCGGTGACGATGCCCAATTCGTAGAGACGGCGCGCGGGGAGCAGTTCGCCCGTCATGATCATCGCCAGCGCGGTCGCACGCGGCACCTGATGGGCGAGCCGCTGGATGCCACCGGCAAAGGCGAAGAGCCCTCGCTTGACTTCGCTCAAGCCCATCAGCGCGTGGTCGGCGGCGAAAACCATGTCGCAGGCCATCATGATCTCGAAGCCGCCGGCAACGGCAGCGCCGTTGATCGCGGCGACAAGCGGTTTGCTGCGCTTGCGTTCGGTTACCCCGCCGAAGCCGCGTCCGGGCACGAGGCCGTGACCGGCGCCGATCTCGGCCGCTTCCTTGATGTCCATGCCGGCACAGAAGGCGCGGTCACCGACGCCGGTGAGTACCATGGCGCCGATCTCGGGATCGGCCTCGGCCGCCGTTATCGCCGCGTCGAGGGCATGCGAGGTCGCGGCATCGAGTGCATTGCGCGCCGCTTCGCGGTCGATGGTGAGCAGGCAGATGGCCCCGCGGCATTCGACTTTGAGACCGGTCATCGCACATTCCTTCCCTTTGGCGCCCGCCGCGCCCGCCGCACTCAGCCTTGCGGGCCGTCCGCCGCATGCTGGCGGCGAACCCGTTCATCGTTGGAGAGTATGACGTGAAAGCCTTCGCCAGACTTCATCACCACGGCCTGATCGTGCCCGATATCGCCCGCGCCATGGAGGGCATGACCGTGCAGTTCGGCCTCGATTGGGCGCCGGTGCGCAAGTTCGAACCCTTGCGCGTCTGGACGCCCGAAGGCGGCTGGTCCGAGGCCCACCTCACCGTCACCTATTCGCGGCAGGGGCCGATCCATTTCGAACTGATCGAGGTGCTTCCGGGCGGTGCCTATGACGCATTGCTTGCGGTCTCCGAAGCGCATGTGGGCGCTTGGGTCGACGACGTCGGTCAGGAAGTTGAGACGCTCATGGCCCAAGGCTGGCGCCTGATCGTCGCCGGTGCCTCGCCCAAGCACCGCTACGGCCAGATGGCCTACATGGTGCAGGGCGAAGGACCGGTCCTCGAACTCGTCGGAGAGCCGATCCGGCCGATGATCGAAGAGTGGATCGGCGCCTAGATGGCTTGGCAGAGCGGGCATCAGCTTTGCGGCATCACAGGGTGGCCATGCTGCCGAGGATGACGGTGGCCTGGCTCGAAAGGGTGCCGCCATTGCCGTGGGCGAGCGCAAGGTCGATCCCGGGCAACTGGTTGGCGGCCTCGCCGCGGATCTGCCGCGCGGCCTCGATGATTGCGAAAAGCCCGTACATGCCCGGATGGCAGCAGGACAGGCCGCCACCGTTGGTGTTGACCGGGAGGCTGCCACCCGGCGCGATCGTTCCATCGGATACGAAGCGTCCGCCTTCGCCCTTGGGGCAGAAGCCCAGGTCCTCGAGGAACAGGATCGTGTTGATGGTGAAGGCGTCGTAGAGCTGCGCGGTCTGGACGTCCCGGGGCGTCACGCCGGCCATTGCCATGGCGCGCGCGCCCGATTCCCGGGCGGCGGTTACCGTCACGTCAGGGGCCTGTGCGATAGAGTTCCACCATGTCGCGGCGGCCGCTCCCAGCAGCGGCACCGGTGGGCGCGGCAGGTCGCGGGCGCGATCGGTGCGGGTCATGACCACGGCGGCTGCGCCGTCGGTGACGAGACAGCAGTCGCGCACCGAAATCGGCGTGCTGATCATGCGTGAGGAGAGGCAGTCCTCGAGCGTCAGCGGTCCCCTGGCGAAAGCCTCGGGATTGGTGTTTGCCCAGGCCCGTGCCGCCAGCGCGACCGCGGCAAGGTCTTCGCGCGCGGTACCGTAGTCATGCATGTGCCGGGCGGCGGCAATGGCATAGGACGTGAGCGGGAATAGCGGCGCATAGGGCGCATCCCAGGTATTGCTGGTGATCCTAGTCGCCAGTTTGCCGCCGTTGCTGCGCTGGTTCGAACCGTAGGCGATGAGGGCGCAGTCGATGTAACCGGCCTCCAGCGCCAGCGCCGCGCTGGCCATGTGGCTCATGAACGCAGAACCGCCGGTGCGGTTGTTGTCCGTATAGGCGGGCCGGAGGCCAAGATATTCCGCGAAAGAAAGGCCGGCGAAGAAGTCGTCCGGCTGGCAGATGTAGAGCGCGTCGACGTCTGCGAAAGTCAGCCCTGCGTCTGTCACAGCCAATGTCGCAGCCTGGGCGGTCAGTTCCATCGAGCTGAAGCCGGGCATCTCGCCTACGCCGAAAGTGGCGAGCCCGGCGATGGCCGTCCTGCCGCGCGGGAACGTGTCGCTCATGCGGCACCTTCGGCCGGGCGGAACAGGAGGATCGCCTCTTCGCCCTTGCCTTCGATGAATGCCTCGACCCGCATCCCGATCTTCAAGGACTCGGCGTCGACGCCTTCGACCCGGCTCATCAGGCGGGCGCCTTCGTCGAGATCGATGAGCGCGACGTTATAGGGCTCGGCCGGCGCGCGCCGGTTGATCCACGAGAGCGAATAGACCGTTCCCCGTCCGCAGGCTTCGAACCATTCGAGGGTACCGACCCCGGAGCCCGGCACGGCCACTCGGGGTGGAAATACCGCGGTGCCGTCCGGTGCGCGCTGGAGCAGGAACCGGCCATCGCCAAGCGCGGTGCGCCAATACGTTTCGGGGCCGCTCACGCGGACTTCCTGACCGCGCCGCGGTCGAGAAGTGCGGCGATCTCCGCTTCGGAAAAGCCCGCCTCGCGCAGCACTTCCTCGCTTTGTCCGGCCAGAGCCGGTCCGGGATCGCCGATCTCGCCGGGAGTCTGTGAAAACGTGGTCGGGATGCCCGGGAAGCGCAAGGTGCCGCTGTCGGTCTCGCGTTCTTCCCAGAAGCCGGTCTCGACGAGGTGGGGATCGTGGAGCAGTTCGGTCAGGCTGGCGATGGGCGTGGCCGGGATCTGCGCCTCGCGGAACAGCGCAACCCATTCATCGGTCGTGCGCGTGACGATGACCTCGGCTACCTTGGCCAGGACCGTACCGATGTTCTCGGTGCGCGTACGCATCGATGCGAACATCGGATCGCGCGACCATTCCGGGTTGCCGAGAACATCGAAGAAGGATCGCCAGTGCCGGTCGTTGTAGATCATCACCCCGATGTATCCGTCCGCGGTCTGGTAGGGGCGGCGCGCTTCCGAAGTGGCCCGGGGATACTCCGGCGGTCCTTGCGGCGGATCGAAGAGCGATCCGCACAAGTGCTCGACCATGGTGAATGAGACCAGGGTCTCGAACATGGGTACTTCGATTTCCTGACCCAGACCGGTGCGTTCACGGGCGAAGAGCGCGGCGATCACCGAGTAGGCACCTGTCAGGCCCGCGACCTTGTCGGCGATGACCGTGGCGGCATAGGTCGGCTTGCCGCCCGAGAGACGGGCCTGAAGGTCGACGATACCCGATGCGGCCTGCACGATGTCATCATAGGCGGGGTAGTCGCGATAGGGCCCGCCGCGCGCGTAGCCGTAGAGATTGGCGTAGATGATCCGCTCGTTCGCCGCGCGCAGGGCTTCGTAGTCGAGCCCCAGCCGCCCGATCGCGCGCGAGCGCATCGAATGGATGAAAACGTCCGCATCCCTGGCAAGCCGCAGCAGCGCATCGCGTCCTTCCCGCTGCTTGAGATCGATGACGATGCTGCGCTTCCCGCGATTGACGTTGAGGAACATGCCGCCGCGCGAGGCATCCGGACCGGGTGGAATGAAGCGGGTGGTATCGCCATCGGGGCTCTCCACCTTGATGACGTCCGCGCCGAGGTCCGCAAAGATCTGCGTTGCGTATGGCCCCATCAGCACGCTCGTCAGGTCGAGGATCTTCACTCCTGCCAGTGGGCCCTTGCCGCGACCGCTCACTTGCACGCTCCTTTCAAAACCGCTCTCCCTTGCCGGGCTTGTCCGTCCCGGTCGCAAGTTCCGTTTTCGAACTCGTTTCGCAGCTTTCGTAGCTCAAGCTGCACAATAAAAAAAGACAAACATGATTGACTGTATTTCTGTAGCTCCGTGGCCGCTTGGGCCCGCCAGGCAATTGCCGAGCCGCACCGCCAGGCCGCAGTCTCAGGTGGCGGGGTCTGTTCCCGCGCCGGGCCGCATGGCGCGGATCTTGTCCTCCAGCATGTGCAGCAGCGAGGGCACCATGGCGTCATCGAGGGCGCCTGTCAGCAGGCTCATCGCCATGCCTTCCATGAGCGTTTGGGAAAGCGCCATGGCCTGCGCGAAGCTTTCGGGAGCGGAATGCCATTCAGGGTAGAGGGCAATGGCTTCGGCGTTGAAACGCTCACGGTATTCGACCTGCAACGGCCGCATGATCTGGGCCAGTTCGGCATTGGTCCGGGCCGCCATGGCCAGTTCCTGGAAGGCGATGAAGGCCGGCTTCTGCACCTGGCGCCAATAGGCGCTGACCATGGTCGAGGGATCGTGCTGACTGTTCTCTGACGAGCGGCGAAAGGCCCGCAGACGCCGCTCGTGCAGTTCCACGATGGTAGCCCGGATCAATGTCGCGCTGTTCTCGAAATGGTGCAGCATGGCACCGCGCGACAGTCCCGCCTCCGATGCAACCAGCGGCGTAGTTGTCCCCGAATAGCCTACCTTGACGAGGCACTCGATCGTCGCCTCGATCAAGCGGCTGCGGGTCTGCGCGCTCTTGAGCGACTGTCGCGTCGGTTTGGCGTCATCGGCAGGTTTGCGACTGGAGGCAGGTGCGATGGCCTTGCGGGCTGAATTGACGGCCAAGCTGTTTCCCCCGAATTCGAGAATTGCAGGACGCCTTCACCTGTCTGCAATTTATCGTTCTAGTGCGACAATCGAAGCCATGTTCTGCATCAATATATAATCAGTCAAGACTGTTTTTTATCACGCGTGTGCAAGTCGATGGCGCATCGTCAGCTTTGCAGGAGACGACCTGCCGGTCGAAAGCCGGTTCGCTGCACCCCCAAATCCCGGAAATCGCGTCTTGCCAGATCCTTGTCGGCGATCAATGATCATCGCTCCGGTCAGGGGCATAGGATGCCCGTCCGAAACAGGGAGGCTGACCTGGCCATGCGCAAGCCCATCGTCCTGCTTGCAATTGCGATCCTGCTCGCCGCCGCAGGTGGCTGGTGGTTGCTGAAGGGACGCCCCCTCGTGGTCGTCACGGCACCGGTTGAGCGTGGTCCGGCTGTCGAACTGGTCTACGCCACCGGTTTCGTCGATGCCGAACATCCGGTGACGGTTTCCTCGCGCCTGACTGCGCCGGTTGTCGCCGTGCTGGTCGAGGAGGGTGCGCGCGTGACGCGCGGGCAACCGCTCGTGCGTCTCGACGATAGCGAACAGCGTGCTCTCCTGGCGCAGGCCCGGGCTGACGCGCGAGGCAAGTCGCTGGCCGAGAACCGCGTCACCGGGCTCTATGCCCAAGGTTGGGTAACCCGTGCCGCACGGGATGAGGCGATTGCAGCGGGTCAGGCATCGCGCGCCGCTGCCAGGGCATTGGAAGCGCGACTGGACCAGCTGGCGGTGCGCGCCGGGATCGAAGGTGTCGTGCTCAAGCGCGATGTCGAACCCGGCGATCTGGCGACCCCGGGCAAGACGCTGTTCCAGCTCGGAGATCCGGCCCGGGCGCGGGTGACTGCAACTGTCGACGAACGGGATATCCCGCGGGTGCGGGTCGGACAGAAAGCCCTCCTGTCCTCCGACGCGCTTCCGGGCAAAGCGATCCGCGGTCATGTCACCGAGATCACACCCGGCGGCGATCCCGCAGAGCGGGCCTTTCGCGTGCGCATCGGCCTCGATGACAGGAAAGTCCTTCCCTTCGGCCTGACGGTGGAAGTCAACATCGTCACCAACCGCCATGAAGGGGCTCTGCTCGTGCCCGCTGGTGCACTGGCCGATGGCCATGTCTGGCGCGTCCGGGATGGCCGGGTGGAGCGTCGCGCAGTACGTACGGGGATCGTCGGGACCGAAAGGGTGGAAATCGTCTCGGGGCTCGGCGAAGCGGACCGCGTCGTCGTTGATCCGCCCGCTGCGCTCGAGGACGGGGACCGGGTGCGGTCATGATCGGGCGCGCCGGCTTCCTTGTCACGATTGCGCTGAGGCACCTTGCGCGACGCCGCCGCCAGACGGCAGTGGCGGTCAGTGGGGTTGCGGTTGGTGTCGGATTTTTCCTGGCGGTCTCGGCGCTGATGGTGGGCAGCCAGAATGACTTCATCGAACAGCTCATCGATGCCGCCCCGCACATTATCATTTCCGACGAGCTGCGCAGCCCGTCGCCCCAGCCCGGTGTACGTGTCTTTGGCAAGGGCGCGGTTGCCTTGCACGGCTACAAGGTTCGCAACGAAGTGCGCGGGATCAAGGACTGGCAGGCGATCGTTTCGGCCGCGAATTCCGTGTCTGGCGCGGTTGCATCGCCCAGCCTGACCGGCGGAGTTACCTTGCGACTGGGCGGCCACGACGAGGCGATCGGCATAGTCGGCGTCGAGCCTGAGATCGAGAAGAAGATCAGTACCATCGAAGACAAGTTGCGTGTCGGGCACCTGCACGATCTGGAAACAACGCAAGGTGGCATCATCATCGGCGAGGATCTCGCCAAACGGCTGGGCGTGCAGGTGGGCGATATCGTCGCGGCGACCTCGTCTTCCTCAAGCGGGCGTTCGATGCGGGTCGTGGGCCTGTTCAAGAAGGGCCAGACCCAGCTTTCCTCGGGAACCGGCTATGTCCTTCTGCGCGAGGCGCAATCGCTGCTTGGCAGGCCGTTCATCATCAACCGCATTGGTGTGAAGCTGGCGGATCCCTATGCGGCCGAGGCTGTCGCCGCGCGCCTGGAATCGCGCTTCGGCTACAAGGCGGAAAGCTGGCAGGAGCGTTCGGCCGACTTCCTCTCGCTGCTCGTGACGCGCAATGTCATCATGTACTCCGTCGTTTCCGCGATCCTGCTGGTCGCGAGTTTCGGCATCTATACCGTCGTATCGAACAATGTTTCCGACAAGCGGCGCGACATCGCGATCATGCGATCCATCGGTTTCTCAGAAAGCGACCTGCAGTTCATCTTCGTGGTCGAAGGGCTGGTTCTGGCCATCATCGGCGTCCTCTTCGGATGGCTGCTGGGATATGGTCTGATGACGATCCTGGGGTCGCTGCGTTTCCCGATCGGCGGCGATGTCGAGCACATTCCGCTGGATCGATCCGCGCGGCAATATGCGATTGCGGCTCTGGTGTCGTTTCTCGCTGGCTCGCTGGCGGCGTGGCTGCCGGCACGAAAGGCGGCGCGCGTCGATCCGGTCGACATCCTGAGGGGGGCGGTGTGAGCGCGATCCTCGAAGCGAGGTCGCTCACGCGCACTTTGGCCGGGCCAAAGCCGGTTCATCTCGTGCGCGATGTCAGCCTGACGATCGAGCGGGGCGCTTTCACCACCATCGTCGGCCCATCGGGCTGCGGCAAGTCTTCGCTGCTTTACCTGCTCGGCCTCATCGACCGGCCCGATTCAGGCGAGCTTCTGTTCGATGGTCGTGAAGTCAGCGCGCTGTCTGGCGATGAGCGGGCGAGCATCCGCCTTGCGCGCTTCGGGTTCGTGTTCCAGTTCCACTTCCTGCTTCCCGAGTTCTCTGCGCTGGAAAACGTCATGCTTCCGATGCAGCGCCTCGGACGGCTGGACCGCGATGGCGCACGCAGCCGGGCACTCGAGCTGCTGACTGCGGTGGGCCTCGGCGAAAAGAGTGCGAATACGCCCGATCGCCTGTCCGGCGGCGAACGTCAGCGCGTGGCGATCGCCCGGGCGCTCGCCAACGATCCGGTGCTGATCCTCGGAGACGAACCGACCGGCGACCTGGACAGCCGCAACAGCGCTCGCGTCATCGAAGACTTGCGAGCACTCGCGCACGAAGGAGGACGGGCCGTTGCCTGCGTCACCCACGACCCGGGCATTGCCGAAATCTCCGATGTGCAGATAGAGATGCTCGATGGCCGCATCGAAAAGATCATAGATCGCAGGGCCCGCCTTCCCGCAGCATAATGGCTGGGGAGCATTGATTGCTTCGTTGCATCCTTCAGAAATTCGAATTCGGGGTTTCGGGCAAGTGGAGCCGCCGTTGGTTAGTCCTGTTACGTTGGCGGCAGATTTGCCCGGTTAGCCTTGTGCCGGGCGCGTACTGCTGCGAATGACCAGTGTGCCCGGTGTCACGATGTGTGCATGGTCCGCAAGATCTGACCGCAGTCTGGCGATCAGGCGCACAGTTTCGTTGACCATGGATGCGGCGGGCTGCGAGTAACTGGTCAGCGAAGAGGTGGGCCATGCTGCCATTGGCACATCGTCATAGCCCGCAATCGAAACCGCGCGGCCGACGTCGAGACCGAATTCGTGCCGTGCGACCGAGATCGCTCCGAGCGCCATGGTGTCGTTTGCGCAGGAGATCGCGTCAGGCCTGTTCTCGGCCAACAAAAGGCGTCGAGCGGCGGCCATCGCTCCCTCGAAGGTGTAATCACCGCATTCACGCAAGACCTTTCCAATTCCATTTTTTTGCGAGATAGCCGCAGAACTCCCGTTCGCGCTCGCGGTTCGTCGAGGAATTCGGCGTGCCGGCTATGAAGGCGAAGCGTTCGTGTCTGCCTGCCAACAGATGGGCGGCCATTGCGTGCGCGCCAATCTCATTGTCGCCGACTACGCTGGAGGCATCGTGCAGATCGGTCGTGCGGTTATAATGAATGACCGGCACCTGCGCGCGCCGGCATTGCTCGGTAAGGTCCGATGATGGGCTGACCGAAAGCAACACCAGAGCATCGATACGATAATGCAGGATTTCACGGATGCTGGGTTCCGAGCGTTCGCCACGCGCGGGAAAGAGCATCAGGCGAAGGCCAGTCGCGTCCAGTTCCTCGGCGAGCAATTGCAGGGTCTGGACGAAAAAGGGATTGCCAACATTGCCCACGCCAACACCGACGATGTTAGAGCGCCCCCGCATCGGCGAACGCACCAGTGGGTTGGGACGATAGCCCAACCGCTTGGCGGCATCGAGGATGCGTTCCCGCTTGTCGGCTGCGATGCAGCGGTGCGTGAAATGCCGAACAAGTTCGACGGCTGGGACCGCGAAGACTACCGCCTCTCGCAGGCCGAGATCGACGCCTGCTGCAGATTCTTCCCACCGCCGATCATGCCCGCAAGGCCTGGGACAGCTTTGGCGAAGTGATCGTCGCCGACAGCTATGGCGAGATGGTGCAGATCGCCGAAGAGATCGCCAGTGAGCACGTGCAGGGCATGGCCGCCGAGCCGGACTATTCCCTCAAAACCTGCACTCCCAGCTTTCGCCTTGACGGTCGCCGGGCGCTCGTGACGGCCGCTGGACGCGGCATCGGCCTTGCCGCCGCAGCTGCACTGGCGCAGGCCGGGGCCGAAGTCACCTTGGTCGCACGCACGGCCTCGGAGATCGAGGAAGCAGCAGCAGATTTCGTGGCAGCCGGGCACAAGGCGAAGGCCGCCACGCTCGACGTCTCGGACCTTGCTGCGGGTCAATGCATTTTTCGAATGTCGCGATCCGTTCCACGTGCTCCTCAACAATGCCTGCACCAATCGTCCCAAGCCGATGTGGGAAGCGAGCGAGGACGATTTCGATGCCGTCCTCGACCTCAACGTGAAAAGCGCCTTCTTCGTGGCCCAGGCCTGCGTGAAACGCTTGATGGCTACGGGCACGCAAGGCTCGCTGATCCACATGGGATCGCAGATGGGCCATGTCGGTGGACCGAACCGCTCGCTGTATTGTGCCAGCAAGTGGGCGATGGAAGGCATGAACAAGGCCTTTGCGCTCGACCTTGCGGCCCACGGCATCCGCTCGAACACCATAGCGCCTACCTTCATCGAAACGCCCCTGACCAAACCCTTCTTCGAAGACGAAGCCTTCAAGGCCAGGGTCCTGTCCAAGATCAAGCTAGGGCGGATCGGCCAGCCCGAAGACCTCATGGGCGCCGTGCTGTTCCTCGCATCCGATGCCTCCGCCATGATGACCGGCACCAGCCTCGTCGTCGATGGCGGCTGGACTGCAGAATAGTCGCAATCGCCGAATAGCTGGGCTCGGCTAACGTCCGCGACGGTGGATCAGTATTCCTTGGCGAAAGCCGCGCACGTCATGTCCCCGAAGGCATCTCCAAGTGCGAGCCATTGGCGGAAACCTATTAAGCAGGAATGCCAATTGCTAATGTTCCAATCAGCTACTAGTTACCAAGCAGCTTATTCTTGAAAAGGGACTTGATCAGCCCAGCCTCAAGCACGCGCCCGACGAGATAGAGGACTGCAAAGATCGCTGCAAAGACATAGGCGGATGTTGGTGAGGGCTTTTTGCCTTCGCTATCGATGGCGTCTTTGCCCGGCTTTTCGGGGGCTGGGGCGCCCAATGCCTTATCCAATGGGTGCTGCGGCAAGGCTTTATCTTGCTTTTCGAACTTTTTATCCGTGGCTTCAGTCGACGGTTTCTCAAGCTTGCCCACGACTATGGTGAGTTGAGCGAAGCTCAGGAACAGCAAAGGGGCGAGAAAGCAGAATAATAATGCACGGCTGACCAGATGGTAGCGCAGGACGGGCCCGGCTTCGCCTCTTTCGATTCGAAGGATGCCTCCATCGAATACCGACATCTTGTCCTGCGCTGCCTGATCCTTCTTGCTGAAAGTCAGGGTGTCGTTTCTCATGTCGTAGCTGGTTCCGTTCTGCTGGAACAGGGGGGCAAGGCGGCCAAATGTCTCATCACTTGATTGCTCAGGGGCGAGGGGCAGGCTGCCCTTGATGTGCCAGATCCACTTGATGAAGCGCGCGTTCACATGATCTCCTGTCTAGAGAGCCTTGGATTTGCCTTTGTTGGTCTTGCCGCAGCCGTGTGGTCAGGATGTGCATGGCCCCTTGGCGGGCAGTCCCATCACTCGGCCGGCACGGTTTCCGCCTGGCCGTATCTTTCCCTGCCGTATTTCTCCTTGAGCGTCTTCCAGCCTTCGGTGAAGGGAAAGGTCATCTGTTCGCGGATCGACATGCGACGGCCGCCTTCCATGCCCAGCAGTTCTGCCTCACCATCGATGCACGTGCCGAAAATACGGTCAATGAAGATGTAGGTATTGGAATAGTTGCTGCGGGTGGCTTCGAAGTCCTGAGAATGGTGTACGCTGTGATGCTCGGTCGTGTTGAAAAGGAAGCGCCACCAGCGGGGCGTGTTGAAGCGCACATTGATGTGCTGGTAGGTCCCGATGGCCATGCCAATGGCGCCGGCAAGCAGGGCGGCGCGCGGCAGGAAATCGAAGAAACCGCCGATACCGAGCCCGATCAGAAAGAGCTCCACCGGATTGCCGACTGCGCCTTTGTTTATGTTCAACTGCGTGATGTAGTGGTGCACCGAATGGGGCAGCCAAAGCGGGTACCAGTTGTGCATTCCGCGATGCATCCAGTACTGTCCGAAATCGAAGATGAACGAGATCAGGAATGCCTGCAGGAGCAGCGGCAGGCCGACGAACCAGGCCAACTTGTCCCAGTCGAAAGAGTGCTGGAGAGCCTCGATCACTGCGTCGCTGCCGATATACTGTTCGACCAGGTTGAGAATTGTATAGCCGAGACCGACGTAGAACAGGTCCGTTGCCAGTTCCTTCCAGGTCAGGCGCCAGCTTTCGTACCTTGGGCTCACCCACTCGAGCGCCAGCAGCAGTACTCTGAAGCCGATGCCGATGCCGATAGCCGTCGATGCCTTGGCAATGGAGTTGGGCGCGTAATACCAGAATGCCACCAGTGAGAGCAGCACCGTTGGCTGAAACCAGGTGAATATGAACCGTTTGACCGGACCGCCTCGCACCTTTGGGAGGTTTTCCCATCCCACAGTGACAGGAGCCTGGGTGCCAATCAGCCTTTTGCCTACGCGAACTCCGTCCACACGCCTGCCCTCGTCTTGCTCGCCCGGTGTCCTGCGGCCTTGTCAGCCACGTCAGATGACGCGAATGCCGGCGACCCGTTGGATTTGATGTCAGCACAGCATCCTGAAAGCACCTTCATCACGCCAGACGGTATTATGCTATAGAAGGCATAGATGCTGGCTATGCCTTAGATTCCGGTGCGCTAAAGAATGGCGGCGAAAGGCAGATCAATGCGCCACCACCGCGTGGCGAGCGAGATGGCTTTCTTCGTCTTCAATCCATTCCCGTGCTTGTGCCGTGCAGGGCGTTTGCCGATCGAAAGCAAAATTGCTGACGTAAAGATCGAGCGAGAAATGCAATGTGCATGCTCTGCCGTCGACGGGTTTCGCCATGACGACGGTCCCGTCGTCTTGCAGCTGGAAATCGCCGTCAGCGATGTCCGTTCCGAGGAGATCAGTCCGCGTGCTGTGCGTGATGGCGTGGCCGTCGTTGGCTACCGAGACTTCATAGCTTTCGATCTCGCGTTCGGTGGCTAGTCCTTCGGCGAGCGCATTATCGAGGCTGGCGGCAGCCTTCAGCACGGCATCTACCTGCGGCAGTCGCGATTGGGCGTAGGCCATGTGCCGGCCTGCCACGATCAGCCCGCCATCCATCGTCATCTCCTCACCGGATTCGTTGTCCCGGATGGCCACCAGGCGCAACCCGAGGATCGGGCCAGACGAGCATTGCTGACGCCAGTCTTCGACATAGGCACCGGAGGGAGCGAACTCGAGAATGCAGTTGCCGATGAACTGGAATGTCGCCGGTTCAGGCCATTGGTTGCCCGGTTGATAGCTGTACGCGATCGCCCATGAGAGCTCCTTGCAGTCCCGATCCCAAATCGTGTCTCCGATCCAGCCCTGTCGCGCAGGGATCGCGGTTGCATCCCCATCGGGCAGTCGCAGGTCGATCGTGAAGCTCCTCGACTGGAACCAGTATACGAGCGTGGTCTCGTCAGTGACGCCCGTGCAGAATGTTATGCTCTTGCGCCGGAAGGCACCCAGCAGATTGCGCGGGAAAGGAAGGTCATCAAGGCCGGTCTCGGGCAATTGCCGCATCAGGTCCACAAGCTTCATGAACCTGCCCGGTCTGTGCGCAGGCCGAAGGAATCGGGCGGCACCGCGTTGGCAAGGACGAGTTCTCCGCAGGCAATCCTGCGTTTAAGATACGCGAAGGTCTGCGCGGTCTGGTTGAAGAGATGCTCCCCGCCTTTCATCGGTGCGTAACGGGGGGCTTCGCCGCGTATGACCGGCGCGACAACGTAATCGTAGTCGCAGGCGTGGAAGAGCGGGAAGGAATAGCGCTCCTCCTTGACCTTCTTCACGCGGTGCCGCGTGGCCATGTAGCGACCGTTGGACAGGATCTCCATCATGTCGCCAATGTTCATGATCATCGCACTCTCGATCACCGGGACATCCATCCATTCACCCTGCTTGTCGAGGATCTGCAGGCCAGGTGCGGTTGCGAAGAGCAGGGTGAAACATTCGTAGTCGGTGTGCGCGCCGATTCCGGGCCGGTCTTCAGCCGCGGCGTCGAGCGGGTAGTGGATCAGTCGCAGTTGACTGGGAGGATGGCGCAGGTGTTGGTCGAGATGGTCTTCCTCTAGGCCGAGGGCCAAGGCAAAGCATCGGAAGAGCCGGTGGCCGATCTCGGTGACGTGTGCATAGTAAGTTTGCACATCTTCGCGAAATCCGGGCATATCGGGCCAGCAATTCGGTCCCAGCAGGGGGCGCCGGTCTTCGGTCAGCGTATAGTCCCAGTTGACATCGTAGGCTTCTTTCAGATCGACGGCGGCGCCGGGGAATTGTTCCTCACCCACCGGCACATACCCGCTGTGGTTCTCGGAATGACCGATATAGCTGGCCATCTTGGTTTCGTGGTCGAGCGCGAAGTACGTCTTCGCCCGGTCAACGAGGCGGCCGAACAGATCGGGATCGAACTGTGCGCCCTTGATGTAGAGAAATCCGGCTTGTGCACAGGCGCGGTCGAGTTCGTGGGCAACGGCCATGCGGTCCTCGATGCGATCGCTGTCCAGCCCGGAGATGTCGACGACGGGAAGGGCTGCTGATGCTGTCATCTCGGCAGGACTATTCTACCACACCCATAGCGGTAGATACGAAGATCAGATGATTTCCATTGATTTTGTCTATGACTTGGCCATCCTGAAGGCTCCGCAAGAGGAATGGGCTATAGGATGAGTGAGCGTACGCCGCTGATCGACAGGAAGTTTGCCAGCCGTGTCGACTGGAACCTGATGCGGACTTTCGTGGATATCGTCCGCGCAGGCGGCATTGGCGCGGCGGCGCGGCAGCTCAACCGGCAACAGCCCAGTATCAGTGCGGCGCTCAAACGGCTTGAGGATCATGTCGGCGTCACGCTGCTCAATCGCACCGCTACCGGCGTCGAAATGACGGCGGCGGGCAAGGCGATGATGGCCTTGTGCGAAGACATGCTGGAATCGGCGCGCATGGTGCCGCACCAGATTGCCCAGGCGACAAAGCGCGTCGAAGGCATCGTTCGCATCCAGATCGTATCGGGTCTCGTCTCGCCGGAATTCGACGAAGCGATCGCCAGCTTCCACCGGCGCAATCCCGCCATTCACATCGAGATCCGCGTTTCGCCCTGGCGACAGGTGCTCGATGCACTGGAGCAGGGCGAGGTCGAGATTGGGGTCGGTTATGACAGTTCCGTTCGCGGCAGCCTAATGTACGAGCCCTTGCTCGTGGAGCGCCAGCAGCTTTATTGCTCCCGCCATAGTCCATATTTCGGCTACCGTGTGGTTCGTCTGGGAGAATTGAAGGACGAGGGTTTCGTTCTCACCGGCGATGACGAGATCGAGCAGATTACCCACTTGCGGCGGCGGTATCGGCTCGGCACCAATGTGCGGGGGCTTGCCGAGGACATCAATGAAGTGCGGCGGCTGATCATACACGGAATCGGCATCGGTTTCCTGCCGGTCCTTGCTGCCGAAAGCGAAGTGGCGGCGGGGCGGCTGTGGCCGATGCTCCACACCGACTTCGAACCGAGCTACGACATATTCCTCCTTGCGCGGACCGAACCGGCTCGCGACACGGCAACCCAGCTGTTCTGGGACGAAGTCATGCGCAGGATCCGTGCTCAGCGCAGGCCATAGCAAAAATCTATGCCTTCCATCGTGAAATAGCGTCTCCCTTCATGACGCGATGCAGCGCAGTGTGGAAACACAAGAATGGAGCTGCGTCATGCAAGCGAGTCTCAAGGATAAGGTCTTCAACCACATTCCGCCCGCGATGATCGCGGTCGTTCTGTTGTTCTGGGCTTTCGGGCCCGCGTCCCTCCTGAAGAGTTCCTGGACTCTTGCCGTCACCTCCCCGCTGATCGTCGTTGCCGTGCTGGCACTGGAATGGGTTCATGAACGCCATGCCGGCTGGCGCATGAACAAGCAGGAATTCCTGACCGACCTCTATTATTCCGTGCTGAGCGCGACGGTGATCGCATGGGCATCGGAAAAGCTTGCGGAAGCTCCACTGATAGCGGCCAAGGCCTCGCTGGGCATCAGCACCCCCTGGGTCGCGCAGATGCCCTGGCTCGCGCAGGTTGCCCTCGCGATCTTCGTTCTCGAATTCGGCCAGTACTGGATGCACAGGCTGATGCACAATTCGACGCCGTTTTGGCTTACCCATGCGCCGCATCACCACATAACCCAGCTCAATGCGGCGAAGGGTGCGGTCGGTAATCCGATCGAGCTGTTCCTGATCAGCCTGAGCGTGCTGGCTCTATTTGACTTCGACCAGACCGCACTTTTTGCGGCCATCAACACGATGGGCGTCATTTCGGTCTTTGCCCATGCCAACGTGCGGGCCGACCCGCCGATCTGGTATTCCTTCTTCTTCACGACGATCCGCCACCACAGCCTGCATCACTCGACCGATTACGAGAGCACCCGCTGCAACTACGGCAACTCACTCATCCTGCTCGACCGCATCTTCGGTACCTATCGCGAAGGTGAGGGCGTACTGGTGGGGCAGGACGATCGCCGGCGCCTGTCGATCTGGGAGCAGACCCTGTTTCCGTTTCAGCCGCTGATCGGCAAGTTCAAGTCGCGCCAGGCCGTGTCTGCCGACGGTGACGAACCGGCTGACGGCGAACGTAACGAGCCACGGGCAACGGCATGACGGAAATGCGCTCCGCCCGGGTCGAAGCAGCGCGAAGCGCGCTGTCCCGTGGGGATCTGGGCGCAACCCATCGCTTCGCCACGACGCTTCTGGCAGAAAATCCCAAGGACGCCGAGGGGCACTTCCTTCTGGGGATCGCGGAATCCAGCACCGGCCGAATCCGGTCGGGTATCCGGCATATCGACCGGGCAGTGACGCTCGATCCGCAAGGCGAGTACTGTGCGAACCTTGCCAAGCTATTCACGATGGTTCGACAGGACGGCGATGCGGCGGTGATGCTTCGGGTCGCGGAGCAGTCACCGCCCGGTGACGCGCTCAGCCGCGACACCATGGGCTGCGTTTATGCACGCCTCGGGGACCACGCCGCAGCGCTAGTCCATTTCTCCGAGGCCGTGCGGCTGGATCCGGAGCATACGGGGTATCGCTACAACGAAGCGACGACGCTCAATTTCCTGGGACGCACCCAAGAGGCAGAAGCTGCGCTTGAGGCGCTGATCGTCCTGTGTCCCGAAGATGCGCGTGCGCACCACCTCCTGGCCGGGCTGCGCAAGCAGTCTCCTGAAAGCAATCACATTGCCCGGCTAGCCGAGATACGCAGTACCGCCCGCTATCCGCGCGACAGGCTGCTTCTTGGCTATGCTCTGGCAAAGGAACTGGAGGACGTCGGACAGCCGGACGAGGCGCTCGATACGCTATGCTCCGTCAACGCAGAACACCGTCGGACCTTGCCGTACACATTCGAAAGGGATGCGGCGTCCTTCGATGCGATCGAGGCGGCGTGGCCGCTCCCCAAAGCAGTGGCGGAGGCAGCGACAGACGCTCCCATCTTCGTAATCGGTATGCCGCGCACGGGAACGACGCTGGTGGACCGTATCCTGTCGTCGCATCCCGACGTCGAAAGCGCCGGCGAACTGCAGGCAATGCCGCTGGCAGTCAAGAAAGCGGCGGGCACGCAAACGCCCACGGTCCTCGATCCCGAAACGATAATGGCTGCGGCTGGCGGGGACATGGCAGAGATCGGCCGGGACTTCCTGCAGCGCGCGAGTCATCACCGTCGCAATTCCAGCCTTCGCTTCACCGACAAGTTTCCGGGCAACTTCCAGTACCTGGGTTTCATTGCACGGGCGCTTCCGGCAAGCAGGATCGTCTGTCTGCGGCGGCATCCGATGGACACGGTACTCAGCAATTTCCGCAATCTCTTCGCGGTGACTTCGCGGTACTACGACTACAGCTACGACCTGCTCGACATCGCCGCCTACTATGTTCGCTTCGACAGGCTCATGGGCCTGTGGCGCAAAGTCCTGGCCGACCGCCTCCTCGAGGTGCGCTACGAAGATCTGATCGCCGGCCAGGAAGGCGAAACCCGCAGGATCCTGGCCCATTGCGGGTTGGATTGGGACGAAGGCTGCCTGTCGTTCCACACCAACAGCGCGCCGGTCTCGACCCCAAGTGCGGCACAGGTTCGCCAACCCCTCTACGCCAGTTCTGTCGCCCGCTGGAAGCGCCATTCGCAGGTTCTCGAACCCGTGCGGCGCTTCTTCGAAGACGCGGGCATCGCCATCGACTGACGAACAGGAGGTCTTTGCACAATGACGATACATCGCATCCGTAACGCACTGGCCCTGACCGCCATCCTTGCCGCCGGGATTTCAACACCGGTCCTGGCTGAACCCCAGACGCGGCTTGTCGACTGCGAGGCGGGATCGTGCCTGCTCGTCACCGGTCGCCGGGGCGACGCGGGTTCGGTAGTGCGCATCAACGGTCATGCCGTCGCCGCCCAGGGCGGACGTCAATGGCGGGTGAGCCTGCCGGTCGAGACATTGCGGGATTGGTCGGCACCATACGCGCGGACGATTACGGTATCGGTCGCCGACATGCCTTCACAGGCCACTCTGCCGATTGGGCTACTTGGCCATGTAAACAATCTCGATCACCTGGTGGTGCGCATGAAGTAATAAACAGAAGGGTTTCTAGTAATAAAGTAACAAATTTCCCTTCTATATTGAAAGTTTCGTCTTCTGGTCCTATGTATGCGGCAGTCGCCGTAGAGCGGCGCTCGTTCTACGTACAGGAGATGATGATGAAGATTGGCCTGGCGGTTCTCGCCACTTTCGCTTTTGCGACCTCGGCATATGCCGCCCCCGCCGCAAATCCCTTTGCCAAGGATCAGGCTGTTCTGAACCTCAAGGGCATCGACCTTGCGACCTCAGAAGGCCAGGCGCGCCTTGCGATCCGTATGGACCAGGCAGCGCGTGCCGTTTGCGGTGATCGCCTGGCCGGTGTGCACCTTGCTTTGGAAGCCAAGGCACAGGAATGCCGTTCTGCGGTAATTGCCGATGTTCGCTCGCAGATTGAAGCCCGCTCGGCAATGGCTCCGGCGTCGGACCGTCTCGCGTACAACCGCTGACGAAGCCTCGTTCCGCAGCCCGGTTTCCTGGGCTGCGGACCGTTCATTTTTCTGGCGTTTCCAGCTCTTTCGGCTTCGGCCACCAGGTCAGGGTGTGCTTGTCATGAGCCGAAGTCCAGAGGCCCGCGCGGGTATAGCGCAAGGCCCCGCTGCCTTCGGCCTTCCCTATCCGCGCACTTACCGTCAGTGATTGCGGATCGATCACGGCGAAAGTCTGGTCCTCAGTGGTGCGCAGCCACACCTTGCCGCCGCCCGTGTCGATATCACCCCATTTAAGAACCTCGCCCACCTTGACGCGGCCGGTCACTTCACCCGTGATCGGGTCGATACGCGCCACGGTGCCGTCGCCCTGTTCCTGAACCCAGACGGCCCCTGCACCGGCGGCGAGAAAGCCCGGCTGTTTTCCCAGCGCGGTGCGCTTCACCACCGTATTGGTTTGTGGGTCGATGCGCTGGATAGACTGGCCTTTGGCACTGACCGCCCATACCGATCCATGCCCATAGGCTAGATACCAGGTTCCCGGATCGACCGGAATCGTCGCGACAACCGTGTTGGTGGCGGGATCGATGCGCGAAACCTTGCCCGTTTCGTTATCGCTGGCGATCCAGATCGAACCGGCGCCCGCGACCACATTGAGTTCGCCATCCCGGTTGGCGATCCCGGTAGAAATCGTTGAGATCTTTCTGGCGGCGCGTGTGTCGATCCGGACAAGTGCGTTCTCTTCGCAATCTGCAACCCAAAGCGATCCGACCATGATCGTCATGGCGCCGCAGGGTTTGGACATGGCGACTTCGGCCAGCTTGCCCTTGCGCGACCAGCGCTCTACCCGTCCGGCATTGGTCGCCCACACGCTCTTTCCATCGATTGCCAGGAAGTCGGCGAAGCCGGGGACTTCGATCACCTCCGCCTCGTGCGCCTGCGCGGCAAGCGGTAGCGAACCGAGGCTTGTGGCCAGGAGTGTGGCCAGTATCGGAACCTTGCGCATGATCAGCCCTGCCTTGCGATGAAGGCGCGCCAGCCGCCAAGTTCCGTGATGTCTTCGGCGCCGGTAAGCGCGCGAGGTTCTGCGACGAAGCCCTTGACGCTGCTGCCGTCGGAGAGAGTCACCGTGCCGATTGCGAGCGGGGCGGGCACTTCAACCACGAAGCCGCCGAATTCTGCCACGTCCAGCTCGTAAACCTCGACCGCGATCTCTGCGCCATCGGTGCTGTGCACCAGCGCGGGCTTGGGTGGGACGCTGTCTGCCATGGCGTAGAGCCGGTAAGAGGGAGCGGTCTGGAAGGCGCCGACGAAACTGGCATTGCGCGATGTGAGCTGCCAGTGCAGAGGCATGTCCTTGAGGTGGGCGCCCACGACGGCGAGTTTTACGGTCTGCATTTTGCCCTCCAGGTCGAGCGGTGGTCGTTGCGGCAGATCGGCCGCCGCGAGATAGGATTCGGCCGCGTCCAACAGGGCGCGGTCGGTATCGGCAGGGCCGATCAGGGTCACGCCGAAGCCTGTTGCATTGTCACGAATACCGGCCGGAACGGCGACGGCCGCCATGTCGAGCAGGTTCACGAAATTGGTGTAGAAACCCAAAGCGCTGTTGAGCGCGACCGGGGCAGCCAGAAGTTCGGAAACGCGATAGGTCGTGCCGACAGTCGGGAAGACCAGCATGTCGATGCCTTCCCAAAGCAGGTCCGCATGGCGCTTCAACTCCGCCATGCGGTAGATGCCGTTGAATAGTTCCACAGCGGACATGTTCAGACCGGGTTCGACCACTTCGCGCACAGTCGGATCGATGGCTTGGGGATTATCGGCAAGGATAGTGGCGATCGCAGCGGTCCGTTCAGCCACCCAGGGACCGCCGTAGAGCAACTGCGCAGCTTCCTGAAACGGAGTCATGTCGATCTCGACGATCTCGGCCAGTCCCGATAGGGTCTCGAGCGCGTGATCGAATAAGTACTCGGACTGGCTGTCGCCGAACCAGACGCGTTGCTCTCGGCGAGGCACGCCGATCGTCTTGCGTTCCAGCGTCCGGTTAGCCAACGACTTCGAATAGGGATCGGCTGCATCGAAGCCGGCGATGATACCGTCCACCAGCCGGGCATCGGCCACGTCGTCGGTGAAGACGGTGATGCAGTCG
The DNA here is from genome assembly GCF_001368935.1 of Novosphingobium sp. KN65.2. Classification (NCBI taxonomy): domain Bacteria; kingdom Pseudomonadati; phylum Pseudomonadota; class Alphaproteobacteria; order Sphingomonadales; family Sphingomonadaceae; genus Novosphingobium; species Novosphingobium sp. KN65.2. The sequence goes on along the minus strand of NZ_CCBH010000135.1, from coordinate 34,212 downwards.
AGCGTGCGGCAGGCTGGCACCAAGCCCTTGTTGCTCCAGCGGCCCTTGCTGGGCTTGAAGCCGATCAGATGCTGGAACGCGGCGGGCACGCGGCCCGAACCTGCCGTGTCGGTGCCCAGTGCGAAGGGCACCAGCCCCGCTGCCACGGCGACGGACGAGCCCGAACTCGAACCGCCGCTGACGTAAGCCAGGTTATAGGCATTGCGCGGGGCGCCATAGGGGCTGCGCGTGCCATTGAGGCCCGTAGCGAACTGGTCGAGGTTCGTCTTGCCGATGCAGATCGCACCGGCTTCGGCAAGTCGCTCGATCACCGTAGCGGACCGCTCGGGTCTGTAGGCGAAGGCAGGACAGGCCGCCGTCGTTTCGAGTCCCGCGACGTCGATGTTGTCCTTCGCTGCGAAGGGGACGCCGGCCAGCGGCAGCACTTCCCCGGCTTCCACCCGGGCATCTATGGCGCGTGCTGCTTCAAGGAGCGCATCTTCGCTCAGGCGGCTGATCCAGACTTGCGGCTGGATTGCATCATAGGCAGCAAGGCGCGCGAGCGTTTCCCTCGCCACTGCGACGGCGCTGATGCGTCCGGTGTTGACGTCGGACGCGATTGCGGTGGCGCTGAGGCGATCCAGCACGATCAGGCCCCCTCTTTTAGCGCAAGCATCGGTGCGCCGGGTTGCAGGGCCTGCCGCTCCTGTACGTAAATTGCCGCAATCGTTCCGGCACCGGGACTTTGCACTGCACACTCCATCTTCATGGCTTCGATGATCGCGATTGTATCGCCCGCCTGTACTTCTTCGCCCGCGCTGACCAGCAGCTTCCAGACGCTGCCACCGAACGGGGCCTCGATCAGCGTTGCTCCGTCAGGCAGGTCGATTGCTGCAGGTTGTGTGGGCTCGGCTTCGGCGGTGTCGGCGATGCGGTCGAACTCGCCGCTGCGCTGCCATTCGGCCCGCTCTTCGTCGAACGCGCTCTGTCGGCGTGCCTCGAATTCGGCAATGGCGTCCGCATTCTCGGCCAGGAAGGCGCGATAATCGGCCAGGCGGAATTCGGATTCCTCGATCCGGATCGACCGGCGACCGCTGGGAAAGTCCCGCCGCCATTCCACCAGTTCGTCGGCGCTTATCGGATAGAAGCGGATCTGGTCGAAAAAGCGCAGCAGCCAGGGTTTGCCCTCGATGAAAGCGTCGGTCTGGCGGTGCGTGTTCCACACTTGTATGGTGCGACCGAAGAGCTGGTAGCCGCCGGGGCCTTCCATCCCGTAGATGCACATGTACGAGCCGCCGATGCCCACGACGTTCGGCGGCGTCCAGGTGCGGGCCGGGTTATACTTGGTAGTGACCAGTCGATGTCGCGGATCGACTGGTGTCGCCACTGGTGCGCCCAGATAGACATCGCCCAGACCCATGACGAGGTAGTTCGCCTCGAAGATCAGGTTCTCCACCGCGGCAGCATCGGGCAGGCCGTTGATGCGGCGAATGAACTCGATGTTGTCCGGGCACCACGGCGCGTCGTCGCGTACGGCACCCATGTACTTCTGGATTGTCTCCAGCGTTGCCGGATCGCGCCAGCTCAGCGGCAGGTGGACGATCCGCGACGGGATGGTGAAGTCGGCGAGATCGCCCAACCGCTCTTCCGCCGCGATCAGTTCTGCCAGCGCGGTTTCTTGGTTCAGTACTTCGCCGTCGAAGTGCACCTGAAGCGATCGAATGCCCGGGACTACGTCGACGATGCCGGGCAGGGCGAGCCGTTCCAGCTCGGTCATCAGGGCGTGAACGCGGATGCGCAGCTCGATGTCGAGCACGATCGGACCGTATTCGACAAGGATGTTGCGATCGCCTTGCTGGCGATAAACGGTGCGCGGCCGGACGGCGCTTTCCTCGATTTCGGCAAGGATCGGAGAGAGTTCCGTGATCGGGCGAGCGTTGATCGGGCTATGAGCGACGCCCTCGGCGAGCAGCCGTCGCTGGGCCTTGTCGGTCGCAATGGCGTCTTCAAGTGCGATCGGGGTGAAGCGCAGCTTGTCGCCGGGCGAAAGCTGGCCGATCTTCCAGCGGTCGGCTGCGATGACCACGAAGGGGCACACGAAGCCGCCCAGCGAGGGCCCGTCCGGTCCCAGGATGATCGGCATGTCGCCGGTAAAGTCGACTGCGCCGATGGCGTAAGGATTGTCGTGGATGTTGGACGGGTGGAGCCCCGCTTCACCGCCGTCCGTGCGCGCCCACTTCGGCTTGGGGCCAACGAGGCGAACGCCGGTGCGATTGCTGTTGTAGTGGACCTGCCACTCAACCGCGACGATCTCTTCGATATCTTCGTCCGTGAAGAAATCGGGGGCGCCATGCGGGCCATAGAGGACGCGAACGGTCCATTCCTTGGGAAGATCGGGCAGCGTAATTTCGGGCAGAGGCGTGTCTGTCGTCCCATCGCCCAGATGCAGCGTGTCGCCCGCCAGCAACCGGCGCGCGGCGTGGCCGCCGAACTGACCGAGTTCGAAGGTGCTCCGGCTGCCGAGATAGGGCGCGATGTCGAGCCCGCCGGCAAAGAGGATGTATCCGCGCATGCCGCCGCCTGACAGGCGGCCCGTGGCGAGTGTCTGCCCTGCCTCGACCTCGATCGCCCGACCGCGCGGAACCGGATTGCCGTCGAGAGTCGCGCCGAAGTCGGCGCCGGTCAGGCAGATGCGGGCGGGCGCGCTGAACGTCAGGGTCGGACCGGTGATTGTCATTTCCAGCCCGGCGGTCCCCTCGGGATTACCTAGGAGCCGGTTACCGAGGCGGAACGACTGATCGTCCATCGGGCCTGATGGCGGAACGCCGACGGCCCAGAGCCTTTGCCTGCCGGGCCAGTCCTGTACGGTTGTTGCGGTGCCGCCGCTGACGACGCGGATGCAGCGCGGATTGAACGCAATACCTTCCAGCACGCGGGTCGAAACTTCGCCGCTGACGAAAGCCTCGCTGCGAACCACGTCGCGCAGCCAGCGCAGGTTCGTCTCGATTCCGTCGACCCGGCACTTGTCGAGCGCATCCTGCATGGCAATGATGGCCTCGGCCCTGCTCGGCGCATGCACGATCAGCTTGGCCAGCATCGGATCGTACCAGATGGACACGGTCGAGCCTGCCATGATCCAGGTTTCGGCCCGGATATCGTCGGGGAATTCGACCGAGGTCAGGGTGCCCGAGGTGGGGCGATAGTCCAGGGCCGGATCTTCGGCATAGAGACGCACCTGCACCGAATGCCCGCTGGGCTGGGGTGGCTCGGCATCGAGGAACGAGAAGTCGCCGGCGCCGCCGCGGATCATCCATTCGACGAGGTCCAGTCCCATGACCTCTTCGGTTACGCCGTGTTCGACCTGGAGACGGGTGTTCATCTCGAGGAAGAAGAACTCTTCGCGCTCGGCGTCATAGAGGAATTCGACCGTACCGGCAGAGCGATAGTTCGCGGCTTCGCCCAAGCGGGTTGCTGCGGCGATCAGCTCGGCGCGAACCTTGGCCGGCAGGAGCGGGGCCGGGGCTTCCTCCACCACCTTCTGATTGCGTCGCTGGAGCGAGCAGTCGCGCTCGCCGAGGGCGCGGATGCGTCCCTCGCCGTCACCGAAAATCTGCACCTCGATATGGCGTGCACGGCGGATGTAGCGTTCGAGGAAGATCCCGGCGTCGCCGAAATTGCTCTGTCCCTGGCGGGCCACTGCGGCGAAGCCGTCGCGCACGGCTGCCTCGTTCTCGCAGACCCGCATGCCGATACCGCCGCCGCCTGCTGTTGCCTTCAGGATTACCGGGAAGCCGATCTGGCGGGCGGCCGCAGCCGCTTCCTCCTCGTCGGTCAGCAGGTCGGTGCCAGGCGCCAGCGGTACGTCATGTGCGGCAGCCAGTGCGCGGGCGCTGTGCTTCAGGCCAAAGGTGCGAATATTGTCGCAGGTCGGGCCGATGAAGACGATCCCTGCTTCAGCGCAGGCTTCGGCGAACTCGACGTTTTCGGCGAGAAAACCGTAACCGGGGTGAATTGCGCCCACACCGGTTTCCTGCGCGGCTTTCAGGATGGCGGCGATGTCGAGGTAACTTTCCGATGCACGGGCCGGGCCGATGCATACGGCCTCGTCGGCTTCGGAAACGTGCAGCGAGCCCTCGTCAGCTTCCGAATAGACGGCAACCGAGCGCAGCCCCATGCGCCGCAGCGTGCGGATGATGCGCGTGGCGATCGCGCCGCGATTGGCGATCAGGACGGTGTCGAACTTCATGCGTTGGCAACGATCATGCGCACGGGGGTGGGGTTGAAGCCGTTGCATGGATTGTTGATCTGCGGACAGTTGGAAACGACGACGATGACGTCCATCTCGGCACGCAGGTCAACGCTCAGCCCCGGGGCGGAGATGCCATCGACTATGCCCAACGACCCGTCAGCCTCCACCGGCACGTTCATGAAGAAGTTGATGTTGGAGACGATGTCGCGCTTGCCACGTCCTTCGCGCAAGTTGGCTTCCAGAAAGTTTTCGACGCAGGCATGTTCCGCCTTCGTGTGGTGGCCATAGCGCAAGGTATTGGACTCGCACGAGCATGCGCCGCCGATGGTATCGTGATATTCGACAGAAGTGCCCGTGATGGTCATCATCGGGCGCCCTTCATTGGAACGCAGAACCGTGCCTTCGCGCAGAAACAGGTTGCCCTGCGCTGCGACAGTGTCCTGCGCGCTGTAGCGCTCGGTATCGTCCTGTGCCGAATACAGCAGGAAATCTACCGCCTGGTTGCCCTCGAGATCCACGATGCGCAAAGTCTGGCCTGCCGCGATGTGGTGCAGCCACGGTGCCCGCGCGGGTACGATCACGTCGTGCGCGACGGTGCCGGGAAGATCGGAAAGGTGGGGATCGACGCTCATGCGATGCTGTTCCTGTCAGCGGCGGAAATAGTCTTCGACGTTTTCGAAGGCGCGTAGACCTTCGGGCGTCGCGATGCGGATGGGGTCGTTCTCGGGTGTGAGAGGGCCGCGCCATGCGGTCGCGCGTAGCGGTGTGATGCTCCAGTCTTCGCGCGGGTCGAGCACATGCGGACAGTTCGCGATCACGACGGTCACATCCATCTCGGCGCGCAGGATCAGGCTGCGGCCCGGCTCGAAGGGGCCGATGAGCGGTGTGATCGTGCCGTCGGTCTCGATCCGGACGCCCTTGAACAGATTGATGCACGGGTGGATGTCGCGTCGCTGCAATCCGTGCTTCGCGGCGGCCAGGAGGAAACGGTCGCGGCCATTGGGATAGGGGCCGCTGTTGCTGCCGTCGCCATATCTGGCGCCGTTCGTCGCGGCATTGGAGGTTCCGCAGAATGCATCGTGGGTGCCGGCGCCGTCGGAAACGAAGCTCATCAGCACGCGTCCCATGTCCGAAAGCAGCAGCTTGCCCTCGCCAAGATAGGCGTTCCACTGCACTTTCACGGTATCGGCAACGTTAAGACGCTCACTGGGCATCTCGGCATTGAAGATCAGCAGCGAAGCGCAGGCGTCTCCCTTGAGATCGATCAGCCTGAGACGCGATCCGCGGGTCAGACGGCGTGAGGCGTATCCGCCTGCGGCGATCGTTTCTTCCCACAACAGGTCTTGCGCAGAGACGCCTTCCTGCAGGTCTTCGGCGACGGGGGGCAGCATCGGCATGGCTTCGACTACCGTGCCCGCCATGCCGCGCGCGTGGTCGCGGGCGGCGAGAGGATTCGCAAGGGTCTCGGTCATGCGGTTTCTTCCGTTTCCTGTTCGTAGAGTGGGGGCAGGAGTGCGGTCGTTGTGACGAGCTGGAGTTGCTGCACTCCGCGCACCCGGCGCAGCGCGTCGCACAGTTCTTTCAAGAGCGAGGCAGGTCCCTGTACCAGCAGGACCTCGAGCGACTGATCGTCCTCCAGGAATACATGCTGGGAAGAAATGACTTCCTTGAGGTAATCGGCCTGGGTCTGGGCAAGCTGGTGCCGCACGCGGCCGCGATCGCCGCGATAGACGATGGTAATGGTGCCGGCCAGCATCTCGTCCGGGCGGGTATAGGCCTCATGCTCGGCAAGTGCATGGCGGATGAGTTCGGCAATGAGCTGCGAGCGGGAGGGCAGACCGCGCTCCTCGACCATCATGTCGAGCTGCCTGAACAGATCGCCGGGAAGGCTCATACTGAGCCTCGCCAGATTCGATGTTTCGTTAGCCATGTCCAATCCTCTCCTTGGCACTCAGCGGGTCTTCGATCGAGACCGCAGCGTCTTCTTCCGGCTCTTCATGCGTCCTGCGCAGCGGCAGATCGTAGACGGCGGTCGCGCCGAAGCGGTGCGGTGCGTGTGGATCGTGTCGGCGCTTGTCGAGTGCGAGTACCCGCGTTCCTAGGGTGAATGCTTCGCGGATGTCGTGCGTAACCATGATGATCGTCAGCGAATAGTCATGCCAAAGCCGGGTGATCAGGCCGTGCATGTCGGCGCGTATGCCCGGATCGAGCGCGCCGAAGGGTTCATCGAGCAGCAGGATTCGGGGGCGCTTGATCAGCGCTTGGGCGATCGCCAGGCGCTGTTGCATGCCGCCCGACATCTGCGCGGGATAGAGGTGTATCGCATCGCCGAGGCCGACAGCACTCAGCATCTCGGTCGCTTCGTTTTCGGCTGCGCGCCGCGCACCGCCGAACAGCCGGGCCGACAGGGACGCCTTCTCGCATTCGATGCCGAAGACCGTATTCTGCAGGGCGGACAGATGGGGAAAGACCGAGTAGCGCTGGAATACCACCCCGCGATCCGGCCCGCATTCGGGTGCAAGCGGCGTTCCATCAAGCAGGATTGTCCCCCGCGTCGGCACTTCCTGACCTAGGATCACACGTAGCAGGCTGCTCTTGCCGGCACCTGACGGGCCGATGATCGACACAAAGGAGCCAGCCTCAATCTGGAGATCCACTTTCTCCAGGACGATCTTGTCGCCGTATTCGACCCAGATGTCGCAGAGACTGAGAAGCGCGCTCAATGGCTTGCTCCATGTGCCCAGGGGTAGAGTTTCCGGCTCGCAAAGACGAGCGCTGCGTCCATCGTGATTGCCAGTAAGGCGATCCAGGCCACGTAGGGGATGATGACGTCCATCGAGAGATAGCGGCGAACGAGGAATATTCGGTAGCCAAGGCCGACATCGGAAGCGATCGCCTCGGCTGAGATCAGGAAAACCCAGGCCGGTCCCAGCGACAGGCGGACCGCGTGGAGAAGGCGCGGCATGGCCTGCGGCAGGGCTACGCGGATCATGATCTGCCACGAGCTTGCGCCCAATGTCTGGGCCTTGATGATCTGCTCGCGCGGCAGGGCGGCGACATGCGCGGTGATGTCACGCACCATGACCGGCGCGATGCCAATGATGATCAGGGCGATCTTCGCCATCTCTCCCAGGCCCAGGGCAATGAAGAGGATCGGCAGAAGCGCGATCGGCGGGATGACTGCAATCCCGGTCACGAGTGGGCCGAGCGTCGTGCGTACCGGCGGCAGGACGCCGAGCACAAGGCCGAGCACAAGCGCGACGACCGTTGCAATGCCAAGGCCGATGCCAAGGCGTTGCAGGCTTGCCATGGAATCCGCCCAGAACAGGAGCTGTCCGGTCAACTGGTCGGGCTGGAAAAGCAGGGTGGAAAGGGCCCGGGCCATGCCGCTGGGCAGGGGCAGGACCTTGTCCATCGGATTGACCGAGTGACGCTGCGCTGCAAGGAAGATGTAGAGCAGAACCAGGAACAGGATCGGGAGGGCCCCTAGCAGGATGCCTTCGCTCCGGCGGACGTTTCTATTCACCCAGCGCATATTGTCACACCAGCATCATCGGGGAAGAACACGGTCCGGTCAGAGCTTTCCATCCGCCGCCATTTTCATGAAGCTTTCGTCGAAGCGCAGCGTGACCCGGCCCGGATCGCCGAGCGTCTTGCCGCCCGGGAAGCTCATGCCGATCTCGTCGGCCGACGACGCCCCTTTGAACAGGCCATGCGAGAAACTGAAATTACGGACTTGCGTCATCGTCTGAACGAGCGCCGGCGAGGAGGTTGCTGCCAAGGCCGCCTTCGGGTCCGAATAGAGGTAAGTCGTCGCGAGCTGGCCGTCGAAGACTTCCGCGGTCGTCCCGGCAAGCTTGGCCATAGCAGCGCGAGCCGCCTTGCCCTCGGCATTCTGCCGTTTGATCAGGGCCATTGTTTCGTACCAGATGCCGGTGAGCGCCTTGCCGAGGTTTGGATTGGCCTTGAGGGTATCGGTGTCCACCACCAGCAGGTCCAGGATCTCGCCGGGGATCAGCGCGGAGCTGAACACTTCCTTTACCCCGGGCTGCTCTTTCATGACGGAGAGCTGGGGGTTCCAGGCGACCGCCGCGGTCGCATCGGGGCTGCTGAAAGCGCCGACAATGTCGGCATCTGAGGTATTCACGGTCTTGACGTCGGTGGGCTTCATGCCGCCTTTTTCGAGCGCACGCGCAAGAAGGTAATGTGAAACCGAAAGCTCCACGAGATAAACCTGGCGCCCCTTGATCGCGCTGAGCTGGTCCGCCCCCTTGAGCAAAATACCGTCGTTGCCGTTTGAGTAATCGCCGACGATGATGGCGCTTGTGTCCTTGCCGCCTGCCGCCGGGATGGTGAGGGCATCCATATTGGTCACGGTTACGCCGTCGAACTTGCCGGCCGTGTATTGATTGACCGATTCCACGTAGTCGTTGACCTGTACGACGTTGATCTTGATGCCGTACTTGTCAGCCCACTTCTTCACAATGCCGGCCTGCTGCGCATAGGGCCATGGCATCCACCCGGCGTAGATCGACCAGCCGATATTGAATTCGGTGCGGGCTTGCGGTGGGGTGCCCGCTCCGGGCGAACAAGAGACCGCAAGAAGCGTTCCGGCCAACAATGCGATCCTGCTGGATCTGACGAATGACATGACCATGATTCGATCCCCTTTCGCAATGCAGCATCATCGAGAAGCTAGCGCTTGTCCATCGAAAAATATTACCAAACAAATTTTATGTAATACCAAATGACCGCGGTCTCGAATGGAAGGCCGATTTCACTTCCAGTCCGGCTGGCTAAGTCGATGAGGATTCCTGCCGAAAAAATCCAAGAAAGACGTATACATTCGCCAAGTTTCGGCTTGTAGACAAGTTCAGATGGCAAAATTGCGAATCGGATCGCGCAATGCCGTCGCTTGGTTGGCAGGCGTTGCAGTCGAAGCTGGAGTCCACCCTTTTGTTGCAAAGTTTCTCGCATGTAAAACCGCCGAATTGTGCGGTGCAATGCAAAATCGATTCATACTGAGCAACTGCAAAATTATTACGCTTGACGACTTGCGTAATATCCATACCGTATGCCGTGCCGTTCATTGAAGCGGCGAATATCAAGGGGCAATCCTGACGGCGTCGTGCCGGCTTGAAGTGAGGGTTCGTGGATTGAAGACTGGCCTTCGGTCATTCCCCGTCCGGGGATTTGTCGGTCGTAATGCGCACGCTTGTGTGTGCAGGGTATTCTGGTCTGCAAATCGATCCACAGGTTGCCTGTCAGGAATACAACGGCGCAAGTTTTCCGCGTCGCGATTAGACCGCCACCGAGTACGGCGAAGTTATCGAATACCAAGTATGACCGGCCATTATCGGACCGGAAAGGCGCCGGCCTAGCCAGAGCGTCAACGGAGGGGATGTCACTTGAGGCTCAATGGCAAGGGGGTCGGAGTGACTATGAAATTGTTTCGCACTACATTGCTTGGCGCTACCTTTCTCATGGGCGTCGGCACCACTTCGGCCTTTGCGGAAGGTGCAGCGGCAGACGGTGAAACGGGCGGCGATATCGTCGTAACGGCCACGCGTCGCGCAACCTCTCTGCAGGACGTGCCGATCAATATAAGTGCCGTCGGCGAGGAGCAGCTTTCCCGCAAGCGTATCGACGACGTTCGCGATCTGGCGGACTTCACGCCCGGCATGACCATCTCCGACACGGGACCTGGGTCGACTGGAACGATCGTGCTGCGCGGTCTAAACGCTTCGGATGTGGATTCGACCGGGGCCTCGTATGATGACGCGCTGGGCATGTATCTGGGTGAGGTCCCTCTCTATTACGACTTCAAGCTGCTTGACATTGCGCGCGTTGAAACGCTGCTGGGGCCGCAGGGCACGCTATATGGCCTTGGTACGCTGGCTGGCGCCATTCGCAACATCCCCAATCGGCCGAATACGGACACGATCGAAGGCGAAGTGCATGGCCGTTTCTACGGCAAGCAGCATAGCGGTAAGCTCGGATATCAGGTCGACGGTGTCATCAATATCCCAATCGTCACGGATCACGTCGCGTTCCGTTCGGCCACAGGATATTTCTACGATCCCGGCTTCATCGACTATCCTCTTCTGCTCCAGGAACCGGGCGTATCGCTTCCGCAGCCCAGCGGGCCTGACGGAGTGACCGACGCGGACTATGCGGCGAACCTGAAGAAGCGTAGGGATCTCAATTTCGAGAAGACTTTCACAACCCGCAACCAGTTGCTTGTCCAGTTCAGCGAAGACCTGAAGGTGAACTTCACCTATGCGTACCAACGGACCAAGACCGACGGTGGACAGTACAACAGCGACGGTGTTCTCGGCACCGGCAAGTATGAGAGTGCCGGTCGTTACATCGAGCCGGTGAACCGCCATGCGCATCTCGGCAGCATGGAGGTAAACGCCAATCTCGCCGACATCGCCGATCTGGTTGCGACCACCGCGTACACCAATGTGCGCAACCGCACCCAGTCGGACAATACCGATCTCCTTTTGGACCTTGATTACGGTTACGAGACGTTCCCGGCCTTTTCGAGCTGGAATGAGGCCGACGATCACCGCAAGCAGTTCAATCAGGAAGTGCGTTTCGTTTCGCGCCATGGAGGCCCGTTCAGCTGGGTCCTTGGAGGCTTTTACAACGAGCAGAAGCGCCAGCGCGACTATATCGAGCATGTGCCCAATCATCCCTGGGTTGAGTTCGGAACGCAGCCCAATCCTGACGAAGTCGAATACGCGTCCTTCGTGAAGTCCAAAGTGACCGAGAAGGCGGTCTTCGGCGAAGGCACGTTCCGCGTGACACCTGCCTGGCAGGTCACGGCTGGTGTGCGCTATTTTGGATATACGTCGAACATCAAGGGGCTTTCGGTGCTCCCTCTGCTGGGAGACCCGGTCAGCCCATATGATCTGGAGCCTGCCGGTGGCAAGACGAAGAAGAGTGGTTGGGTCTGGAAATTCAACAGCTCCTACAATTTCACGCCTGACCTCATGGTCTATGCGACCTACAGCAAGGGCTATCGCATCGGCGGTCCGAACACGGTCGCACCTTGCATCCTGCCGCTGGATCCCACGCAGCAGAACGTCTGTGCACTGCCCAATGAAATCCAGTACGGCCCGGACACGACCAAGAATGCTGAGATCGGCGTTCGCGCGCAGCTTTTCGACCGCAAGTTCAATTTCAATTTCAACGTATTTCAGATCAAGTGGAGCGGCATCCAGGTCGATTCCGCTACGTTGAACGGAATTGTCGGCATCACGGTGAATGGCGGCAAGGCCAAGTCGCAAGGCTTTGAAACCTCGTTCCAGGCTCTTCCTTTTCCCGGTCTGTCGATCCAGGGAACCTTTTCCTACGTCGATGCCAAGCTGACCGAGGACGTGCCGGGTATCATTACCATCAACGATCCGGCGGGGACCTATCCGAGTAATCCGATCCAGCTGGATGCTCTGGATGGCGATCGCCTTCCCGGTTCGGCGAAGCACAGCGGAAGTCTTGGGACGACCTACACCATGCCGGTCATGGACGGGAACCTCGTGGCCGACTGGACGGCGACCTATCGCGGAAATGTCGTCACGCGCCTCGGCTGGGATCGTGCCTATGGCGACAAGCTGCCCAGCTATGTGCTGCACCGCGCCTCTCTGAGCTACGAGACCGACCGGTACAGCATCGGCCTGTTCGCGAACAACATCTTCGACAAGTATGCTGTGGCCTCGGTCTCCAATGACCGCTCGCGTGTCGGCCTTAACGATGGCGTCCTGCTGCGCTACTATAAGCAGACGGTCATTAACCCGCGGACCTTCGGCATCGAATTTCGGTACAAGTATTGATCTGGTATGGGTGGGGCGCTGTTCCGAAAGGTCGGCGCCCCACCCAGTTGAGATCGGATTGAGGTCATCCGTCGGGCGAAATCGTATCTCCTCCGCGATCCCGAAGGGCCAATTGCGCATTCTATCGAGAGAGGCAAAAGGCAATGGTACTTTCAGCCGCCTTCAGACGATCGCTCGGCCTCGCTATGGCCGGTGCACTTGTCGCCGGTTCGGCCTCCAGTGCCCATGCGGGCACGCCAGCGCCGCGGCTCTTCAAGGAGCGGTGGATAGACGGCGCCTTGCCGCAAGAGCCCTTGGCTCAGGTGCAGGCGCTCGACGAAGATACCTTCGTTATCCGCCAGTCGATCAAGACCAATTTCGAGGCGCCGTTCCTCTACCTGATATTCGGACGCGACAAGGCGCTGCTGATCGATACGGGAGCACAAGGGGGCCAGCTCAGGCCGGTGGTCGACCGTTTGGTCACCGCATGGTTGGCTGCAAAGCGACGCAGCGACATTCCGCTTGTCGTTGCGCATAGCCACAGCCATGGCGACCATGTCGCAGGCGACGGGGCGTTCCAGGATCGTCCCGAGACGGTTGTCGTCGGGCTCAAGGCAGCGGACGTCGCCGAATTTTTCGGCGTGGCGAACTGGCCGGATGGGATTGCAACGTTCGATCTCGGTGGCCGAGCGCTCAGCATCATCCCTACGCCGGGCCACCAGAAGGCAGCGATCGCGGTTTACGATCCCCGGCTGCAGATCCTTCTGTCAGGCGACACGATATACCCCGGCAGGCTCTATGTTCCGGTCAACTTCTTGGCCGAGGAGCGCGCGAGCATCGATCGGCTTGCCGCATTTGCCGCAAGGCATCGCATACGCGCGTTGCTCGGCGCGCATATTGAAATGACAGTGGAGCCCGGACGTGATTACGCGCAGGAGGTGCTTGAGCACCCGGCGGAGCATGTCCTCGAAATGCCGGTCGAGACTATCGGGGCTTTGCAGGATGGCCTGAAGTCCAACCTGGACGTTCCCGAGCAACCTCAGGTCCATGACCATTTCATCGTCTATCCCGTCGCCGCTCGAACCGATTGAGCGTGCTGTTCTTCCGATTGCGATTGCGCCCGCTCATGCTCCCATGAGAGAGCCCGTTTGAATTGTAGAACGCAGGGTCCAGTCTCTCGGCAAGCGTCCTGAGCTACTCCAAATGGGTGTCCGTTTCCCTCCAAGCCCTGGCCGCATCCAGCAGGTGGATGACCTCATCGTCCTCTGTCTGGTCGAACTTGCGATAATGCATGCCGACGGCATGAAAGGGTGAGGGCGTGGCCAGGCAGATCACCTCGTCGCACAGCTCGCGGAATTCGGGGAGGACGTCAGCCGGGGCCAGCGGAACCGCCAGAATGATCCGCGAGGCGCCGACTTTGGCGAGGCCCTTGAGCGCGGCGCGGACCGTGCCGCCCGTGGCGATCCCGTCATCGACGAGGACAACCGTGCGTCCTGCCAGCGCCATCGGAGGCCCGGTGCGATAGAGGGCGCGGCGCCTCTCGATTTCGGCAAGCTGTCTGGCGATCTGCATGTCGATATAGTCGCGGTCTGCGCCGACCATGCCGGCCATGGCCTCGTCTATGACGATTTGCGGTGATGCCCCGTCGACAAGGGCTCCAATGCCGTATTCCTCGTGACCCGGCGCGCCGATCTTGCGCACCATCAGGATGTCGAGCGGTGCGCCAAGCGCCTTCGCCACTTCGAAGCCCACCGGAACGCCGCCACGCGGCAAGGCGAGGATGACCGGATCCTTCAGGTCGAGCGCTGCGACGGCCTGCGCCAACGCTGCTCCGGCATCTTTTCGGTCGGCAAACCCGGAACGAGCGGTCATCGCGCTTCTCCCAAGTGGTGTCGGAACCACAGGCTCGCGAGCGTGACGACCTGATCGAGCGTGCCCGGTTCCTCGAACAGATGTCCGGCGCCCGGAACGATCGCCATGTCCTTCTCGCAGGTCAGGACATCGTAGGCCGCGGCATTGAGATCGATGACGATGCCGTCCAGTTCGCCGACGACCAGCAGCGTGGGGGCCAATACAAGTGGCAGCACGTCCACTCCGGCAAGGTCCGGACGACCGCCGCGCGAGACGATGGCGGCAATACGCGGATCTTCGGCAGCGGCACGCAGCGCCGCACCGGCACCGGTGCTGGCGCCGAAATAGCAGGGCCGCAGGTCGCTTGTCTCGGGATGATCGCGGGCCCAGTCGGCAGCAAGGCGCAGGCGGTTGGCCAGCAGGGCAATGTCGAACACGTTACGGCGATCGTGCTCCTCCTCCGGTGTCAGCAAGTCGAGCAGGAGCGTTGCCAGACCGTCATCGCGCAGCCGCGCCGCGACGTAGTTGTTGCGCGGGCTCAGCCGGCCGCTGCCGCTGCCGTGGGCGAAGATGACGAGACCCCTGGCTTCCGCCGGTACGCCCAGAATCGCGGCCAGCGCATGGTGGCCGATCCGCACTTCCCTGAGCCCGGTGGAAGGGAGCGGCGCAGTCATAGCCCAAAGGGCCAGGTTTCCGGCACGCCGTGCGGGCGTTCATGCCCCAATGGCGTGACGGCCCTGGTCTGTTCGAACCAGACGAAGGCATCGAACTGGTCGGCCAGGACGGACTCGAAGTAGTGGCTCGCGCGCTCGGTCTCGGGCCGGTAGACCACCCCGATCGCCCTTTCGAGCAGGGTCTGGGAGAGCATCTCGATCAGTTGCGGATCCTTGTGACCGCACCACTGCGTCAAGCTGCGGGCGTGCCCGGTCCGACGAAAGGCGGCTTCCCAACTGTCGTCGCGGGCCGGACGAACCTGCATTACCCGCATGTCAGCGCCCCAGTCGGAGGCCGCTGCGACAGTGCCGCGATCGGTGCCAAAGCCGATCAGCACCGCTTCGTCGCCGAAGGCGGCCCGGCACAGTTCGCCGATGTTGAATTCTCCGTGCCAGCCCATGGCCGTCGCCGAGGCGTTGCCGACATGCGAGTTATGCGCCCAGATGACGGCACGCGCATCTTCGCGATGGGCCATCAGCCTGAGGAGCGTATCGAACATGTGGCGGTCGCGTTGGTTCCAGCTTGCCGCGGAACCGCGGTACATGGCGCGATAGTATTGCTCTGCGGCGCGCACGATGCGCGCGTTCTGCTCGGCATCGAAGAACGCTTCGCCGTCCTGGCGGATATAGGCCATCCGCTCGGATAGCAGCCCTTCGAGCTGCATCACCACGGCATCCTCACAGCCGCGCAGGGTGCCATGCTCCACCGCGCGGCCATAATGCTGCGGCTCGTCCTCCCAGGGCATGAGGCAGGCATATCGGCGGCGCGCCTCGGTCGCCGCTGCCGTGTCGTGCGCGTCGAGATAGGCAATTACCGCATGGATCGACTCGCCCAGCGAATAGACATCGAGGCCGTGGATACCGGCGCGGTCCTCCTCGGGGAGCGATTCGTTATGGCTCCGCAGCCAATCGGCAAAAGCCAGCACTTCCTCGTTGCGCCACATCCAGGTAGGGAAGCGAACGAAGGGCTCTCCCTTGCGCGGGCGAGGGGCGCGGTGCCGGGCGTAGGCATCGATCCGGGCTACGTCCGGCCAGTCGCCTTCGACGGCCACGATGTTGAAACCGTGTTTCTCGATCAGCCGCCTGGTGATCGCGGCACGCGCGGCATAGAATTCGTGACTGCCGTGGGTCGCTTCTCCCAGCAGCACGACCCGCGCATCGGCGAAGCACTCGAAGGCGTCGGCAAAATGCGGTGCATCGGGGCTCGGCAGGACGTGCGCCGCATGGCGCAGCGCCTGGAGAAAGTCGGCTTCGTTTACCGTTATCCTGCTCTGGATCGTCATGATGCGACTCCCGGCAATCGTACGGTCTGGATAGGATGATGCGCCTGCGCCATGCATTGATCTAGAGCAATCTGCGCGCGATTGAGTCCGCAGTGAGGGCCCGTTTCAGTGCTGCGCCTGCGTGCCAGAGGCCATTTCGCCGACTTCCTCGGCAAGTTGCGAAAGCAGTCTTGCCGGCGGGAGCTGGACGATCGACGGCAGGGATTTCGCTGACAACGCCACGAGCGATGGCGTCGCCGTTGTCGAGCGGGCGACCCAGCGGGTCGACGATTCTGCCGAGCCGTTCAGGCCCCGCCGGCACCCGTGCCAGACCTCCGGCGCCCGAGACACGGGTATCCGCTTCTATGCCAGACAGGTCGTCGAACAGGACCGTGCTGATCGCGTCTTCCTCGATACGGGGAGCGCCCCTTGCTCGAAGCGGATATCGACCACGGCACCGCGAACCGCCACGACTACGCCCTCGCTGCGCTCGGTTCGATCCGGTATTGCCATCGAAGGTCACCTCCGAGACTGGTCATGGCGCCGCTTGGCGAAGGACCGGAAGGCCGATGCCGCGACAGGCTGGGCACAGGATGACGCAAACTGCTGCCAAATCGCAGCCTTTCCGTCATCTGCCTTGAAGGCTATGTCCGGCACCGGGCAGGCGATCCATGATCCAGCGCAATTACCTAGCCGCTTGCAAATGGCAGGCATGCGAGAGGCCCGTATGAGAGGAGAGCCAGTCCATGGCAGACAACGACCAGCTATCGCTCCGTTTCCACGGTGCGGCCGGGACCGTCACCGGATCGTGCATGGAATTCCAGCTTGGCGGCAAGCACCTGCTGGTCGATTGCGGTATGTTCCAGGGCTCGCGCAGCCTTGAGGCGCTGAACCACGGCTCCTTCGATTTCGACATCGACAAGATCGACGGGGTGGTCCTTACCCATGCCCATATCGATCACTGCGGGCTGCTGCCCAAGCTCGTCGCGCAGGGCTGGAAGGGGAAGATCTGGTGCACCCAGGCGACCTCCGACCTGCTGGAATACATGCTGGGCGATGCCGGACGCATCCAGGAAAGCGAAGCGGAGCGGCATAACCGAAGGCGCGACCGTGCTGGCGAGGAGCGCTTCGTGCCGATCTATACCGCCGAAGATGCGTTGAAGGCCTGGCGCATGTCGGAGCCGGTCGAACGTGAAGAGTGGTTCGAGCCGGTGCCCGGTTTCCGGGCCAGGCTCTGGAATGCGGGACACATTCTGGGTTCGGCTTCGGTAGAGCTGATGGCCGGCGGCGTGCACGTGCTGTGTTCGGGAGACCTCGGCCCTGAGCACAAGGCGTTCCATCCCGATCCCGAAGCGCCGGCGCAGTTCGATCACGTCATTTGCGAATCCACCTATGGCGACCGCGCGCGCCAGAAGCTGACCATGGCGCAGCGGCGAAGCCAGCTGGAGCGTGAGATCAAGGACGCCATTGCGCGCGGTGGCAACCTCGTGATTCCTACCTTTGCGCTGGAACGCACGCAGGAACTGCTGCTCGATATTGCGCGGCTTGCCGATGCCAATCGCATCCCCAATGTGCCGGTCTTCGTAGACTCGCCGCTGGCAAGTCGGGCGACGAAGGTTTTCGGCGCCCATGCCGACGAATTGGAAGACATCTGCGGCGATGACATCTTCCATCATCCCTCGATCCACTACGTTGAGGATGTGAAAGAATCGATGCGGATCAACACGCTGTCGGGGGCGATCATCATGGCCGCCTCGGGCATGTGCGAGGCTGGCCGCATCCGCCATCACCTGAAGCACAATCTCCACCGGCGGGAATCGACGATTCTGTTCGTTGGCTTCCAGACCAAGGGCACGC
Source organism: Novosphingobium sp. KN65.2 (assembly GCF_001368935.1). Lineage (NCBI taxonomy): Bacteria > Pseudomonadati > Pseudomonadota > Alphaproteobacteria > Sphingomonadales > Sphingomonadaceae > Novosphingobium > Novosphingobium sp. KN65.2. The sequence goes on along the minus strand of NZ_CCBH010000135.1, from coordinate 16,487 downwards.
TTGGTCGGGTGATCTTGGAAGGAGCGAAACGGGTGCGTATTTCGGGCGAGGACATTAACGTGCGCGCTCAGATCCGTCGTATCGATTCCTATTCGGCCCATGCCGACCGCGACGAACTGCTCGCCTGGATCGCTGCTCGGCGGCCTATCGCCGGCACCCTGTTCCTGAGCCATGGCGAGAGCGACGCGATCGCATCGCTGAAGGCTCACGTGGAAAAGGACGACCCGAACCTGCGTGTGATCGAGCCGCAGATCGGTGAGGTCTATGAACTCGGTGCAGGCGAACCAGCGCGGCGTACCCAGACCGGTCGGCTCGATCTGGAGCAGATGGCGGGCACCGACTGGCAGAACGAATACGCCGACTTCGTCTCGAATCTCAAGGCGCACCTGGGCAAGATCCGTGACGAAAAGGCGCGCAAGCAGGCGCTCAGCGACATGCGCCGCGTCCTCGACAGCTACAACGAGGCGCGCGAGCGCAAGAAGCGCCACCACGCGCCGGGCGATAACGATCAGGTCTGAAGCAGGCCGCTGGACTTCAGGGCATCGGCAAGGAGCGGAGCCAGCGTCGGTCCGCAAGTCGGGCCGGGAATGCTGTCGGTGGAGACGATGCGCGCGATGCCGCTGGCTTTCATGCGAGCAATGTCTTCGGCGCTGGCGAGGCAATGCGTCGCCAGTGCCTCGATGCGCCTTGCACCGGCTTCACGCAGCGCGCAGGCGGCGGCAATCAGAGTCTCGCCACTGGAAATGACGTCGTCCACCAGTATCGCGGTGCGCCCTTTCGTCTTTTCGATCCCGGCGATGGAAAGTGCGACCCTGCGATCCCCGAAGCGCTCCTTGCTGCCCAAGAGCATGTCGAGGCCGAGCGGCCGGGCGATGCTCTCGATCCACTGACGCGATTCGCTGTCGGGGCCGACGATGACCGGGTTTTGTTCCGTCTCTATCGCGCTGGCCAGAACCGGAGCGGCCGACAGGGCAATCGCGGGAATGCCCGGTACGGCTTCAGCAAGGGTGGCCACGCGATGAAGGTGCGGGTCGACGGTGACGATGCCGTCGAAATGCGCGGCAATAAGCTTCCCGATGACGCGCTGGCTCACCGCCTCGCCCGGCTTGAAGGCGATGTCCTGGCGCATATAGGCAAGATAGGGCGCGACGAGCACCACGCGCTGGGCGCCGCCGTCGCGGGCTGCCGATGCGGCAAGGATCAGTTCGATGAGCTTGGCATTGGGATCGTCGAGCGAGCGATGGAGAATGACCGTACCGGCGCTGCGCGGCACGCGTATGAGGCTCTCGCGATCCGGGAAACGGTGCACATCGACCTCATCGCAGGGCACCGCCAACTGCTCCGCCAGCGCCGCGGCGCTGGAACGGGATTCCGCAAAGCCCAGGACAAGGGCATTCATCGCAGGACCTCGTAGCCGCTGTCCTCGGTGGCGAGATCGCGGGCGAAGCCCAGGCCGGTCTGGGACTGGGCATGGATGCGATAGAGCGCTTCGCCCTTGCGGACCTGTTCGCCGACCTTGTGCAGCAGGTCGATCCCTGCGCCCTTGTCCATCGGCGCGCCCGCGAGGCGGGCGATACGGGCAATCATGTGGCAGTCGATCATGCTGATGCGGCCATCGTGCGGCGAGCACACTTCATGCGTGAGAGCGCCGGGCTTGAAAGTCTCGGTCTGGCGACCCTGTGCTTCTATCAGCCGTTCCATGGCGTTGAGCGCCGCGCCTGAAGCCAGCATCTCCATTGCGCGGGCAAATCCGCGCCCGCCCTTGAGCTCGGGGTCGAAGTCGAGAATGTGTCCGGCCAGCAGCAGGGCCCGGTCGCGCAAGTCCTCCGGGGCATCGGAATCGTTGCGCAGCACGGCCATCACGTCGCGCGCTTCCAGCACCGGGCCGATTCCGCGCCCGATCGGCTGCGAACCGTCGGTGATGACGACATCGATCTCGATGCCCAGCTTGCCTGCGACATATTCGAACAGCTTGCGCAGGCGCACGGCTTCGCTTTGCGAGCGGACCTTGGCGGTCGGCCCCACGGGTATGTCGAGCACGAGATGGGTCGATCCGGCTGCCAGCTTCTTGGACAGGATCGAGGCGACCATCTGTTCGAAGGTATCGATGCGCAGGGGGCGCTCGACGGAGATCAGGATGTCGTCGGCAGGAGAAAGGTTCACCTGCCCGCCCCAGGCGAGGACGGCATGTTCCTTCGACACTATCGCCTGCATGTCCCTGGCGCACAGATTGACATTGGCGAGCACTTCCATCGTATCGGCGGTGCCCGAGGGTGAGGTGATCGCGCGCGAAGATGTCTTGGGCATGATCAGGCCGTGCGCGGCCACGATCGGGACGACGATCATCGAGGTGCGATTGCCGGGAATGCCGCCGATGCAATGCTTGTCGACCACAAGCGGCGACTTCCAGTCGAGCTTCTCGCCGACGTCGGCCATCGCGCGGGTGATCGACAGCGTCTCCTGCGTGCTCATGAATCCGGCGCAGGCGACGAGGTAGGCGCCGATCTCCATCGGTGAATAGCGATGGGCGGCGATGTCGCGCACGATGGCGACGATCTCGCTGTCCTCCAGAGTGTCTCCATCGATCTTGCGGCGCACGAATTCGAGGCTGACCGGCGGGCGGGCCTGTTCGATCACCACTTCGGCGCCTTCGGGCAGGCCGAGCCTACGGAAGGCCTGTTCTCCCAGGCCGATCTCTCCGGCCGCGATCCATTCGCTTTCATCGACGACTGCGAGCGTGGCGAGAATCTCCGAAGTCTCGCTGCTGATCCGGATCTTGCGCAGGGCCTGGAACTGCTCCGCCGAGTAGCCATTGCCGTGACGAAGCAGGAATGCGGTGTTCTCCGGGTGAGTGTCGATGGCGAGGCGTTTTATTTTGAGCATCCACGACGACCTTGCATTGCTTGTGCAGGTTCTGGCCCTGCCGTGTGCAGAATGCAATTCTGCTCTTCCGTACAGTCGTTTGGTCCAATCAACACGGTCGCCCGAAGTAACCGGACGCCGTGGCGCAATGGTGCTTGGTCGCGTTCGTACTAGGACTTTCGATAGGTGTGAGTCCTGCGAGGAACTGGAGACTGCAGAATAGACGTGCAGCATTGCCTGCAGGACACAACGAACCGGGAGAATGAAGATGTCGAGAATCCGGCTGCTTGAGCTTTCGGAGATGGAACCGGAAATGGCGGAAATCGCCACCAACATGCAGAAGATGGTCGGCGATGGAACAGCCATGCGCGCTGTGGCCCACCGCCCCGATATCGTGAAGGCTTTCGGTGCTTTCTATGCCCAGTTGCAGATGCAGGGGCTGCTCAGCCGCAAGCTGGTCGAGCTTGTCCGTCTCGCGATTGCGCAGATCAACCAGTGCGCCAATTGCCTGCAGTCGCGGTATCAGGATTCGATCGACGAAGGCCTGACCGAGGAATTGATCGCGGCCCTCCCCCAGGCCGAGACTTCGCCGCTGTTTTCGGAGCGGGAGCGTGCGGCCATCGTTTTTGCGCAGAAGATGGCCTTCAACCACTTTGACGTCGGCGATGACGATTTCATCAGGTTGCACCAGCATTTCAGTGAAGAGGAAATCGTCGAGCTGTGCTTCGACGTGGCCCAGTTCATCGGGATCGGTCGCATGTTCGCGGTGCTCGATGCCACCAACACGGCCTGCGCCATTCCGGCCATGGCGGCGGAATGAGTTCCACCCGCGGACTGGCCAAGGCGGGCCTCTATTTCAGCGCCGCTGGCACTGGGTTAGAGGGCTTGCAGGCCGAGATGGAGCAGGCGGCGTCAGCGCTGCTGGCCGATCTGCCGCCCGGGACAGACTTGCGCATCGGACGAAGGCTTGCCGGCTATGCTCCGCTTCCGCACGAAGTGCTGATGGCGGACAGTCCGGCCCCGTTCGACTATGTCTTCGAAGCCAGTGGTGGCGGTGATGAGGCAGCAGGAGAACCGCTGCAGATAGCGATTGCCGCGATGGCGCGTGCTCTGGGCACGCGCATCGACAGGAAAACGGCTGCCGTTTTCGTCGGAACAGAGATTGCGATCACGGCCGGTGACGGGCCTGTCTTCGTTGTTATGCCGCTACGCCGGGTTCCCTCACTGAGCCACGGGGACTTCATGGACCAGTGGTTCGGCCGCCATGCCGCGCTTGGCGAGAAGGTGGAAGGCGTGCGCTACCGCCAGAACCATGTCGATGCGATATCGACGGCGGACCTTGCCGGGCGGATCGGGTTGTCCTTCGCGCCGATGGACGGCCTCACCGAATCCTACTTCGACGGTCTGGATGACGCGCTCGCGATCCTCAGCCGGGAGGATGTGGCGGTCGGAGCGATCGAGGACGAGAAGCGCTTCATTCATCACCCTGCATCGCAGTTCGCGCTTTACGAAACGCTCTGGCGATCGTGACCTGGAGCGGCGGGCGCAACTTCTGCATGTGTCCGTGCCGCTTATTGACCGCCATCAATGCCGCGTGGCGTCAAGTCGGCAAGGAGAAGGACAGGATCGGCCAAGGGTTATGCAGCGGTGATACGACGCCTACTTCCAGGCAAAGAGCAGGCGGCCTGCGCCAAGGTAGCCGAGCACTTCGCTGATGTCGTGAACCGGCACCGAGAAGCATCCGAGGCTCCGTCCGATCCTGCCGCTGAGGCGCGCCATATGCGGGTTCACGTAGTCGGCCCCGTGCATCACGATGGCGCGGCTGGCCGCATTGCTGTTCTCCGGATCGAGTCCGACGAGACGGCCCGAGCGTCCGTGCTGTCCGTAATAGGTGGAGGCCGTCAGGAAGCTGCCGCGAGAGGAGGCATTGGAGCCCGGCCGGTTGGAAAACCGTTCGAGGAATCCGCTGTTGCCCGGGTCCGATCCGCGCCCGTGCGCGACGAAGTACGTCTGCAATATCCGACCGTTGGACAAGTCCACGATCTGGAAGCGCGGGTTGCGCGAAGGCTGCGAAAAATCGACCAGACCGACCACGTCGCGGTGGCGGATTCGGGATGCATGGGCATCAAGGGCGGCTTTTGCCTGTGGCAGCAGGTCTGGTTCATCTGTAGATCGGACCGCAGCAAAAGCGCGCGGTGCGACCAGTCCCGCAGTACCCACAAGAACGCCGCCAATGATATGGCGCCGACTGAGAGTCATGATGTGGAAATCCTCGATACCGTTATTGAACACGTAAGGTTACCTGACGCCAAATTCAAACCGTTCATGGCGATCGTCGGTCTCCTGCGGTCCATACCGATTGTATTCACGGCATTCTTTTTGACCCCAAGCATCGTCTATGCACAGGACCCGGTCGAATGGACACCGGCTACGCTGGAGAGGCTCCGGGACTGGGTCGCTCGGGCCCCTGTAGATGCGCTGCCGGTCCTCGATACCGGCCCTTTGCGGCAGGCGCAGACCCGTGGTGACGCTGAAGCGGTGTCGCAGGCCGCAACGGCTCTGGCCCTCAATCTGGCGCGCATGCAACTGCTGGGCGCTGCAGGAGCAGCACAGCGCGCCGGCTGGCACATTGCCGATACCGACAGGTCTGTCGACTTGCGCGAACGGCTGGCCCGCGCGGTGTCGCTCGATGCGCTGGATTCCTTCTTTTCCGGGCTTCAGCCGCAAAGCGACCAATACGCGGCTTTGCGCCTGGCCTATGCGGGCGAAGCCGATCCGGACCGGCGCCTGACCCTTGCGCGCAACATGGAACGCTGGCGCTGGATGCCCCAGTCGCTCGGCTCCGATTACGTCCTCGTGAATGCGGCCGCGTTCGAAGCCGAGCTGTGGCGCCATGGCCGCCGGGTGGGCACATGGCCGGTGATCGTCGGCAAGCGCTCGACGCCCACGCCGGTGTTCTCCGCAACGATCACCGGCGTCATTCTCAATCCCTGGTGGGTGGTGCCCGCCAGCATCGTTCGCGAGAAGCACGGCGTGTTTCCCGCCCGCCTCGGTTATGTCCGGAGCGGCGGGCAGATCCGCCAGAAGCCGGGGCCCGGCAATGCACTCGGGCAAATGAAGCTCGATATGCCCAACCCCTTTACCGTCTATATTCACGATACGCCGAGCAAGGAGCTTTTCGCAAAAGAGGTGCGCGCCTTCAGTCACGGCTGCATCCGCATTGGCGATGCCCTGGGTTTCGCGACGCGGTTGCTCGGCGGCGAGCGTGATCGCGTGGAGGTCGATGCGATTGTCGCGACCCGAGAGACGACGCGCCTGCCTCTCGAAAAGGGGCTGCCGGTCTACATCGCTTACTTCACGGCAGGCACCGGTGCGGATGGCCAACTGCGCTTCTATCCCGATCTCTACAAGCGCGACGGCCGCACCGGCGATCCGACCTCTGGAGGGGATGCCTGCAAAGGATGAGCCAGGAGCAGAACGCGCATTGCCTTGCTCGCGGTTTCCCGGCGGATGGGAATTCGTTCGATGATCTCGATCAAGGGGCCTGCCTGTACTGTCTGGCATGACACTGCGGGTCACATTTCCCGTTGAAACCGGTACATTGGGTTGCGGACGATCGACGTTCCGGAAGGAGACTATGGACGGTCAGGCTTCAGGTTCGATGCACAGGGGGCTGTCCCGTGAGGAAGCTGCCGCGCGCCTTCGCGAAGAGGGACCCAATGCCTTGCCGGGTGGTCGCACCCGCTCTCCTCTGCGCATTGTGCGCGACGTGCTGCGTGAGCCGATGCTGCTGCTGCTGCTTGCGGCTGGTGGGATCTACCTGTTGCTGGGTGATCTGCACGAGGCGCTGATCCTGCTCGCCTTCGCCGGGCTCACCGTCGTCATTGCGATCGTCCAGGAAGCCCGAACGGAAAAGGCGATCGATTCCCTGCGGGACCTCAGCATGCCGCAGGCACTGGTCATTCGCGATGGCCACCGGCAGCGGATACCCTCGCGCGAGGTGGTGCGCGGTGACCTGATGGTCGTCGGGGAAGGGGACCGGGTGGCAGCCGACGGCTGGGTGATCGAAGGCTCCGGACTGCAAGTTGACGAGGCTTTGCTGACCGGCGAATCTGTACCGGTCGCCAAGTCGGCTCTCGAGGGGGAGCCGGCTTCGCAGCCACCCCGTCCGGGAGGCGAGGATCTTCCTTACCTCTACGCGGGCACGCTTGCTGTTCGCGGGTCCGGGACGATCGAAGTGGCTGCGACAGGATTGCACAGCGAAATCGGACGGATCGGTCAGTCGCTTGTCTCGCTGGAAACCGAAGTCCCTCATCTCACCCGGCAGACGAAGCGGCTGGTGCGCTGGTTGGCGGTGCTCGGCCTTGGCGTGAGCGTTCTTGCCGTCCTGCTCTACGGCCTGCTGCGGGGAAGCTGGCTGGAAGCTTTCCTGTCGGGCATTGCGATCGCCATGTCGCTCCTGCCGGAGGAGCTTCCGGTCGTCCTCACCCTGTTCATGACGATGGGCGCATTCCGTATGGCACAAAGCCGCGTGCTGGCACGTCGGGGCAGTGCGATCGAGACGCTGGGTGCCGCTACGGTCCTGTGCACCGACAAGACGGGAACACTTACGCAGAACCGAATGGCGATTGCAGAGTTGAGACTGCCCGACGGTTCGGTGCAGCGTCTCGATGGCGATGACGATACGCTCGGCGCCGCTTTCGCCGAACTGGCCGCCCTTGGGATCTCCGCGTGCCTGGAAGAGCCGTTCGATCCGATGGAACAGGCGTTTCATGCGCTCGACCGCGACTTCCCCGAGCGGGACCTCAAGCTGCGCAAGCAGAACGGCTGGCACCTGCATCGGCAATATCCGCTCTCTCCGCAGCTTCTGGCCATGTCGAACGTCTGGACCGACGGAAAATCGAGAGATGGGCTCGTCGCTGCAAAGGGCGCGCCCGAAGCCATCGCACGGTTATGCGGCATGACAGACGATGTCCGCGCCGCCCTGGAGACCGAAGTCGCGCAGATGGCGTCTGAGGGGCTGAGGGTCCTGGGCGTTGCCGAGGCCCGTTGGCAGGGTGAGCGTCTGCCGGAGCACCAGAGCGGGTTCGCATTCGCCTTTCGCGGGCTCGTCGGTCTTGCCGACCCGATCCGCGCATCGGTTCCTCCGGCAGTCGCCCAGTTGCAGGAGGGCGGCATCCGGGTGGTGATGATTACCGGCGATTATCCCGCGACTGCGCGCGCCATCGCCCGGCAGGCCGGCATCGTCGAAGGCGAGGTTCTGAGCGGTGAAGAGATTGCGCGTCTGGACGACGAGGAACTGGCCCGCCGCGTGGGGCGCGTTGCCGTCTTCGCGCGGGTGATGCCCGATCAGAAATTGCGGATCGTGCGGGCGCTCAAGGCCGGGGGCGAAGTGGTCGCCATGACCGGGGACGGCGTGAACGATGCACCTTCGCTCAAGGCCGCGCATATCGGCATCGCCATGGGGCAGCGGGGTACGGATGTCGCGCGGGAGGCTTCGTCGGTCGTCCTGCTCGATGACGATTTCGGTTCGATCGTCACTGCGGTTCGGCTGGGGAGGCGCATCTACGACAACTTGCGCAAGGCCGCTGGCTTCATTTTCGCGGTCCATATCCCCATCGGTGGCCTTGCCATCTTCCCCCTGCTCGCAGGCTGGCCCCTGATCCTGGGGCCGGTGCACATAGCCCTGCTCGAAATGGTCATCGATCCCGTCTGTTCGCTGGCCTTCGAAGCCGAGCCCGAGGAACCCGACGTCATGCGTCGGCCGCCCCGGTCGCCGGAGAGCCCGTTGATTTCAAGGAGTCTGCTGGGCTGGTCGCTTCTGCAGGGCGCCCTCGCGCTCGTTGCGCTGCTGTTGCTGTCCGCCTGGGCCAATCAGGGGGGCATCCCGGCGGATTCGGTGCGAACCACGAGCTTTGCAGGGCTCATCGTTGCGGTTCTCGCGCTCGTACTCGCCAATCGCTCGTTCCGCTCGCTGGCGCCGGGTGGCAAGGTCGCCCACAACCTTCCACTGGCGATCATCCTGGGGCTGGTGGTCGGGATCTTCTCGGCAGTCTTCCTGTCGCCCACCGTGGCTTCGCTCCTCGGGTTCTCGGTGCTTCATCCCCTTGGCATGCAGGCGGTGGGGATAACCGCGCTGCTTCTTGCCGGAGCGCTGGTGATCGCAAAGCTGCGGTTCGGCCGGGTCCTGACCAGTTGACGGCCCGGGGCTCAGTGCCCGTGCAGGTAGATGGCGTAGGAACTGAGCAGGTAGATCGCGAGAAGGGACAGGCTGATCCAGCCGAACAGGCCGAAGAACCGGTTCCCGGGGCGATAGAGCAGTCCGATGATGCAGAGCCCCGACATCATCGCTGCCGCAAAGGCGGTGACGGCGTGCGCGGGCGAAACCTGCGCGTAGAATGAGCCGTCGGTATAGACGATGTCGTCAAGCGCAATGACGAGGATGATGAACAGGTTGCTGCCAAGGAGGTTGCCGATTGCCATGTCGGCCGATCCCATCCGCAGTGCGCTTACGGTAACGATCAGTTCCGGTATCGAGGTCGCCGCCGCGATGAACAGCGTGCCCACGAAGCTCGCCCGCCAGCCCATCACGGCAGCCACTTCCTGGCCGACGAACGGAAGCCAGGCTCCGGCTGCACCGACTACGCCGGCGGCGACAAGATAGTTCACGACCGCGCGCTTCAAGGTCCTGTCGCCGGGTGTCGGGCCCAAAGGCTGCGCCGGACGTTCCGGCCTGCGTTCGTAGAAAAAGGCAGCACGCATCGCGATGAAATAAAGCATGATCAGGAGCGGCGAATAGACGCTGACATGGCCGATCCGGAAATCGAGACCATTGCGGCTCGTCAGCATCAGCGCCCCGACGAAACTGATCAGTACCACGCCGAAGCCGGCGGAAAGGATGTGTCCCTGATCGCTGCGCCGCCAGAACGGCTCGTCCCGGCACAAGGCGTCCAGCAGGACCAGCATGACGAGATTGAAGATGCAGCTGCCCAGAGCATCGCCCATGGCAATGTTGGGTGCATCGGCGATCGTCACGGCGCTGATCCCCGTGAACAGTTCGGGAAGCGATGTGGCCGCCGCCAGCATGATCAGTCCGACCCAGGATGCGGACATGCCCGTGCGCGCTGCAATGTCGCCGCCGCTGCGTGTCAATGCAGGGCCTGCCATGCCGATGAGCAGCACGCAGATCGCGAAGGCAAGCCAGGCGGAAAGGATCTCCATGGTCAAGCGGACTTCAGCATCGTGTCGCGGCCGGGTCCTTGACCATACGCAAAGATTGCCGGGAAGATCTACCGGTCTGATCGACTTGCCAGTAGCGCCCGGCAGATTGCAGTGGGTCAGGCCATGGTGACGACGACTTTGCCCATGGCCTCTCGGTTGGCAAGGCGCCTCAAGGCTTCGCCGCCGCGTTCCAGAGGGTAGGTCCGGTCAATACGCGGGCGGATATGTCCTGCCTGCCACCATTCGATGACCTGCATCGCGATTTTGCGGTATTTCTCCGGCTCGCGTTCGGCAAAGGCACCGCAAAAGACCCCGCGTATGTCGCATGACTTGAGGAGGACGAGATTGAGAGGCGGTGCCGGGATGCTCGCTGCGAAGCCCAGGACGAGGTATCGCCCGAGCCAGCCCATCGTGCGAAGAGCCGGCTCGCAATAGGAACCGCCGACAGGGTCCAGGACGACCTGTGCGCCTTCGGGCCCGACGGCATCCTTGAGCAATCTGGTAAAGTGTGCGGTTTCTTCCTTGCCGCTGATGTCATCACTGTGGATCACAATGGCATCGGCACCGGCAGCTCGGGCGATTTCGGCCTTGTCATCGCCAGACACGCTGGCGACAACGCGGGCGCCCATCAGCTTGCCGATGCCAATTGCTGCAAGTCCCACGCCTCCGGCCGCACCGAGGACCAGCAAGGTTTCATTCTCGCACAAGGCACCGCGTTCCCGCAGGGCATAGAGAGCCGTGCCGAATGTCACCAGCAAGGCTGCTCCTTCGACCGGATCGGCCTCCTTCGGCACCACGAAACACTGGGCGGCGGAGACCGCAACCTCTTCAGCAAGGCCGCCATGACCGGGCAGGGCAATTGCTACATCGCCGACCTGCCAACCTTCAACGCCTTCCCCGACAGCAGCCACGATTCCGGTGATTTCGCTCCCGGGTGCGAAAGGGCGTGGGGGTCGGACCTGATATTTGTCCCCGACAATGAGCGCGTCAGGAAAATTGATCCCACAGGCCTGTGTTCGCAAGAGCACTTCGCCCCGCCCGGGCTGTGGAGCCGGACAATCGCACAGCTCCAGCGCTTCCGGGCCACCGGGCTGACGGGACAGGAGGGCTTTCATCTTCCGCTCAGAGCAGGACAGAGTTCGGCGGCAGTCCGACGAGAGTCCGGCCGTGCAGTTCGGTCGCTACGTCCAGATCGTAGACGATATGGCTTTGCATGACCTGGATGTCGCGCAGCAGGCGCTGCATGGGATTCGACAGCGCATGCACGCTGGAGCCTACCGCCTCGCACGTCGTGCGCACGGCATCGACGCATTGGGAAACCGCGTAGGCGATCTGCGCGCGCAGACGGATCCGCTCGGTGATCTGTTCGGGCTCGTCCAGCACGCCGATCTCGAGCGACCGGCGTGAGGCCGTGCGGAGCATCAGCTCTGCGGAGTCGACCAGGATGTCGGCACGGGCGAGACGCATTTGCGCGGCCGGCTTTTCGACACTTGTCGTCTCCGTGCCCATCTTCACATGCTTCCTTAGCCGCTCGTTACACAGGCGCACGGCCGCCCGGGCTGCTCCGATTGCGGGAATGGCAGCAGCCACGCAGAGCTGGGGCAACATCGGCGCCTTGTAGAGCGGGTTGTCGTAGATCCTGCCGGCATGGCCACGACCGGAGCGGACCGGTCCGACCTCGAAGCAGCGATGGGCCGGAACGAAGGCATCTTCGAGCACGAGGTCATTGCTTCCCGTCGCCGCCATGCCTTCCATGTGCCAGGTGTCGAGCACGGTCACTTCCGAGGCCGGGATGAGGAACATGTGCATGGCTGGCGGGCCGGCTTGCGTCGGCACGAGCGCGTTGAGCATCGCCCAGTCGGCATGCATGATGCCTGTGCCCCATTTCCAGTGGCCGCTGATCGTGAAACCTCCATCGACGATGCGGGCCTGTCCGGGAGGAGAGGCGACGCTGGGCGCGATGGCATACTTGTTGCCGTTCCAGACTTCCGCTTGTGCCTTCTCCGGCATTTGCGCAATCAGCCAGTTGTGCTCTGCACAGAAACTGGCGACCCAGCCGGTGGACGGATCAGCTTCGGCGATCGGCAGCGTGGCGCTGATGAAGGTGTCCGGATCGAATTCAAGTCCGCCATGAACTCGCGGCACGAACATGTAGAAGTACCCGCTGTCGCGCAGGGCCTGCCAGACGGCGTCGACGGGGCGGCGCAGCCGCTCCGCCTCTGCGGCATGCTCGGCAATGAGCGGTTGCAGGGCGCTCGTACGCCGGATCAGTTCGTCCGGGGTGATCTGCGCGACCTGTTCTGCAGTGAGGAAGTCGTTGCCCGTGGGAATCCGACGGTCGGCGAGGGAGGGAGCGTCGATTCTTGTCATCGTGTTCATGCTCAGAACTTTACCTTGGCTTGGACGGCGATCGTGCGGGGCGGATCGATCACGCCGATGCGGGCTGTCGGTGAGAGGAAGGTATTGGCAAGGCCCCCCGAACTTCCGAATGAGATCGTGCGCTTGTCTGTGATGTTCTTGCCGATGAGCGCGAGTTCCCATTTTCCGTCGCTGCGCGCGAGCGAGAAGCGCGCGTCGAGCTTTACGAAGGCATCCTGCGCAGTCACCGGGTCGTTCGCGAAATCACGGAACGAACGCCCCTGGAACGTCGGCGAGAGGCTTGCCCGCACTTCGAGTGCGTTGGAAAGCGGCTGTTTTACCGTGGCCGTGAGAGAGCCGGAATAGCGCGGTGCGAAACCGAGCCGCGATCCGCTCAGATCGCATGACCCGATGGCGGAGCCGTCCGCTGCGCGGCCGATGAAGCATGGGCCGCTGGTGAACTTGACGTACTTGGCCGTCGGCAGCCACGCCAGGCTTCCCTGCAGTTCCAGGAAGTTTGCCGGTTGGAGGAAGAATTCGGCCTCCGCTCCGGCAGTACGCGCCTTTGGAGCGTTACCGGTAAAGAATGGCGCGCTCGTTCCATCAGGTGAGGGAAGGGCCGTCGAAACCTGAAGGTCCTTGTAGACCGTGTGAAAGGCCGACAGGTTGAAGTAGCCAAGACCCGGCAAGGTCAGCTTGATGCCGCCTTCGAACGATGTGCTGCGCTCCGGGCGAAAGGCGAATGTATCTTCGGTGGCATTGGAAATGGCCCCCTGGAAGCCGCCACTTTTCGAACCCTTGCCGAAACTTGCGTAGAGCATCGCGTTGGACGACAGATCGAACTGGACGGATGCGGCGGGATCGAGCGTCCCCTTGCTCAGGGAGCCGTCGAATTGGGAGCGCAGGGTGCCGGTGCGCTGGGTGGCTGCATTGGGGCCGGCGTAGAGCGCGAAATTTGCGTCCTTGCTCTCGTCGGTATAGCGCAGGCTGCCGTTGAGGCGCAGTGCATCGCTAAGATGATAGGTGAGCGCGGCATAGGCTGAGAATGCAGAGCTATCCTGCCGGAAGATGCGGTAGGTACTGGCAGCTGGTGCAAACAGCACGCCGGTAGTGCGTTCTTCGACGAGCTTGGCCTTGGAATAGTACAGGCCGAAGACGTAATCGAGGGTCTGCCCTCCCGGAGAGACGAGACGCAGTTCCTGTGAGAGCTGGTCGAACTTCTGATCGAAGTCTGCCGTGGCGAGATTGCGGAAGTAGAAATCGCCGTCGATACGTTGCTGCTGCTTGAAACCCGAATAGGCGCTGATCCACACCAGTTGCGGCCCTCCAAGGTCAATCCCGGCCTGCAGAACGGCATTATCCGACCTGATATTGTCGAATTCCGGGCCGCTCGTAAGAACGGTATCCTTGGCGTAATCGAAGTATTCGCCTTTATCCGGAGCGATAGCCTGAAGCGGTGTCCCGTGTTGGCGGACTTCCGCATGCTCGAACTTCGCGGTGAGCGTGACCGGGCCGCCGTTGTCCAGAACTCCGGTAATGCGTCCGACGATATCACGACGGGTTGGCTCATCGCGGTCGGTCTGGGTGTTGTGGATATAGCCTTCGACGTCTGAGTAACGGCCGACGGCACGGATCGCGAAGCCGTTGGCGACAGGCACATCCATGCCACCTTCTATTGTAGGGCCGTCAAGCTTGAAGTCGTAGGTGGCATTCAGATAGCCGCCAAAATAGGCGCCGGGCTTGCGCGAAATGATGTTGATCGCACCGGCGCTGGTATTGCGACCGACAAGTGCGCCCTGTGGCCCACGCAGGATCTCCATGCGTTCGATGTCGAGGAATGGCGCGGCGAACTGGCGGGCATTGCCGGCATAGACCCCGTCGATGAACATGACGACCGACTGATCGAGCGAAGGACTCCCGGGGCTGGACCCAATGCCGCGCAGGACGATGACGTTTGCCGCTGGGGACTTGGCGACGGTCAGGTTGGGTACAAGCGGGGCGAGTTGTTCGAAATTGCCAACGCTACGATTGCTCAGGGTCTCACCGCCGACGACAGCAATGGAAATGGGCACGTCCTGGAGGCTTTCGGAGCGACGCTGGGCCGTCACGACGATCTCGCCCGGCGCGCCTGAATCGGTCTCTGCCGGTTTTTCGCTCGATGCATTCGCCGGTTCCGATTGAGCGATTGCGGGAACTGGGGCTGCCAGGATGCCGGTCCAGGCGATTGCAGCCACCGATGCGCCTCCCTGCGCAAGGGCGGCGAGCCGATTCGTCATCATTCTCTCCATTGTCGTTGTTTGCAGCGACATTCGTGGAGTCCGAACATAATGTCAACTTAAATGACAAAAACAGTCAATTTAGTTTCCTTTATCAGAACGCATCAAGGTCCTGGGCGACGACAACCGGACCTGAATATTCACGCCTTACGCCAACAGCGAAGCTGGACGTATCGGGGCCCGCAGCACCAGCAAGATGCGTCAGTACCACCATCTTCACGCTTGCCCTGGTAGCGAGCTTTCCGACTTCCTCGGGGGTCAGGTGTTCGTGTCGCATATGATCGATGAGCGGTTCCAGATCATTGCCGTCCTTCGCACCGCGGCGCCGGATACTGGCCGTTACCGCGTCCAGATCGATAGCTTCGCTTACCAGTATGTCAGCATCCCGCGCCAGCGCCTCGACAGCAGCACTTGGACCGGTGTCGCCAGTGAAGACGATCGATCGGTCAGGTGTATCGAAGCGCAGGGAGTAGGAGCGGTCCCGGCCGTATTCGCGCGGTGGCAATTGCATGGTTGAATAATGGCTGTTTTCGACAGCCGTGACACGCACGTTTTCGTCGCGATATATTTCACGCGGCGTGGTGAGGTCGAAGTCCTGGGCGGCGAAGACGCTGGCGAGCGGAAGCAGGTCGGGGACTTGCGGCGCGAAGATCGCCTCGGCTACTCCAAGATTGGCCGCCGACGTCTGGACCAGTTTCTCGCTTCCCGGCGGGCCGTAGATCGCAACGGGCTGGGTACGCTTCGCCATCCAGTCGAAGCCCATGAAAGCGGATAGTCCGCCGGTGTGGTCGAAGTGCAGGTGGGTGAGAAAAATGTTCCCGATCTGGTTGACGCGGTACCCCGCCTTCGTAATCTGCCTTGACGTACCGTCTCCGCAGTCGATGAGGTACGCCTTGCCGCGCACGATGAGCAGGTTGGCCGGCTGTGAACGATCCGCCTGAGGGATCGGTCCGCCACCAGTTCCCAGGATAACGAGGCGCGACTCACTCGCGGGGATTGCGCTATGCGCGGTGGGATCTGTCGCCCCGGCAGCTGCGGAAATGGATGCGGTTAGCCACAGGGCAAGGGGGGCAAGCTTCAAGGTCATTCTCCCGTGCTTTCTTTGCGCCGGGTTGTGGATTGGCACGGGATTAATGTCAATTAAGTTGTCGAAAATTCTTGATGTGTCGACTTTGGCGGGCCATACCAACTGCGATGGATGGCCTGACGACGGCACAGGGGGTATATGGCAGACGGCTTTCTGATGATGGATCTTCTGCGATCCTTTTACTGGTTCGACGAAGCCTTGCAGTCGGGCCTCAAGTCGCATGGCTGGCCGGACGTCTCGCGTGGACAATCGCTTGTTCTCGTCAACATCATGTTGGGCGTCAGGCGCGCCTCGCAATTGGCGCGCAATCTCGGGATCTCGCGTCAGGCGATGAGCAAGACCCTGGTCGAGATGGAGGAGCGGGGGCTGATCGTGTTGAAGCCCGATCCAATGGATCGGCGTGCGCAGATTGTTGCCTTCAGTCCTGAATCGGAGACGCTGCGCGATGACGCGCAGGCTATCCTCAGGGAATTGGAAGGACATATCGGGCGTCGTTTCGGCAAGCAGCGCATCGCGCGGATGAGGGAAATCCTGCGCGAGGATTGGGGCGCGATTCCCGATCTTTCCAGCGTCAACCGGGACTGAACCGGCAGCTTAGGACGTTTCAACCGTCTGCGTTCCCGTAACAAGGCTCGCCAATTCCTTGCGCCGGACTTTGCCGGTAGTGAGAACGGCGGTGCAAA
>NZ_CCBH010000134.1:0-51148 GCF_001368935.1 Novosphingobium sp. KN65.2 | reverse complement strand
AACTCACCGGCAAGCTTTGAGGCCTGTTTCCAACGATTTATGACAGAGACCCCCGGAGGCTTGCTTCCGGGGGTCTTTTTCTGTCTGACCGCGCCCGAAGCTGACCGGATGATCCCTGGTTCTGGAGCTTGTGCGCATGCCGATACGTTTGACGATCTTGTGGAGCTTCTGTCTGGTCCTCCTGACCGGCGGCATGACTGCACCTGTGCGGGCGAAAGAGGTCATGCTCGAACCCGCATCGAAATGGGTGGTCAACTATGCGGACAAGGCCTGCATGCTCTTGCGCAAGTTCGGCACCGACGAGAGTCCCTTTCTCCTGCGCATGCACAGCTATGGTTCGCGCAACCACTTCGAGTTTTCGCTGGCGGGCAAGGACCTCAACGGCATCCGTTCGGGTACCAATGCAGGCATTGCCTTCGGCCCCGGTGAAACGCTAGCGATCGACCGGCTTCAGGCGGGCAATCTGGAAGGATACGGTAAGTCATTCCTGTTTTCCGGAGCGTTCGAACGGAGGAAAACCGAGTTTGAGGAGGAAGGGCTCACAGTCAGCCCCGATCCGGACCCGGAATTCGAAAAGGCGGTCGATCGCATTGCGCTCGTTTCCGGGCCGCGCCGCATCGTCCTGCATACAGGGAAAATGGATGCCCCGCTCAAGGCAATGCGGCAATGCGTCGACGCGATGATGGAGAGCTGGGGGCTCGACCCGAAAGTGCAGGCAACCCTGTCACGTCCAACCAAGCCGGAAAGCGTCGAGAAAATGGTCAGGCGGATTAGCGCGCATTATCCGCTCGGGATGGCGATGACCGGTCGGCAGGGACGGGTGAACGTCCGCGCGATGATCGATGCCCAAGGGATGCCTACCAAGTGCGAAGTGACCCAATCCTACAGTGAAAGGGCATTCGACGAACTTGCCTGCCAGATTATCCGGGAAACCGCCTTTGAGCCCGCGCTGGACGCAAAGGGTCAGCCGACGCCGTCGTTCTATCAGCAGACCATACTGTACCTGATGCACTAGCGCGGAGTACCGTTCCGACCGATCACTCCGGCAGGCGCTCGAAGAGGTTGAGGATCGTCTTGCCGTCTTCCGCTTCGTGCTGTCCGTAGTGCTTGAAGCCGAGGCGGGTGGCGAGGCGTTCGGAAGGGGTATTGCCTTCCTCGATCATGCAGGCGATCCGGCGCCTGCCATGGACCCTGTCGAACCAGGGCAGCACCGTGCCCATGACTTCGCCGGCGAGACCTTCCCCCCAGTGGTCCTGGCGCACGATCCAGCCCGCTTCGGGCACGTCGTCCATGCCCTTGCCGAAGCCGCGCCAGGAATGGAAGATGCCGCAATTGGCGATGAGTTCGGCCTCGCCGCGTTTGCGGACGTAGAAGGTGCCATAGCCGTAGAGCGCCCAGCTGCCGGTATTGCGGCTCAGTCGTTCGAATTGCGAGAAGTAGTCCGCGCGCGCAGGCCCCAGGAAACGGGTCATGTCCTTGCCCTCGAGCAGGCGCACCAGCCCCTCGAGATCGCCCGGTCCCGGTTGCCACAAGTCGTAGCGCCCGGTGGTCAGAAAAGGTTTCCCTGTGTTCACAGCCATCGTTCCACGGTGTGAATTGCCATGCCGACCAGCCCGCCGACAAGGGTGCCGTTGACGCGGATGAACTGCAGGTCCCGACCGACGGCGCCTTCGATCCGGTCCGAGACGGTCTTGGCATCCCAGCGTTTCACGGTTTCGGATACCAGCCGGACGATCTCCGAGCCGTAGCGCGAAGCCACGCCGACCAGGGTCCTGCGGGCGAAGCGATTGACGAGGGCCTGGAGGCGCTGGTCCTCACCGAGGGCAAGGCCCAACTGGGAAATCGAATCGCCCAGGCTGCCGGAGAGTGCCTTGTCCGGATTGCGCACCGCGCGAAGCAGCGCCTCGCGGGCGCGTTCCCACATGGCGTCAAGCCAGGCCGCCATGGCCGGGTTCTCGATCAACTCGTTCTTGATCCGCTCCACCTTGGCGCGCATCGCCGGATCGTGGCGCAGATCGTCGGCAAGGCGGCCGAGCGATTCGTCGATCTTGGCGCGCAAGGGGTGATCGGGCTGGACGATCACTTCGGCAAGCAGGCGATAGGCGCCGTCGAGCACGCCGTTGGCAAGGCGTTCGTCGAGCCCGGTCCAGCGCATGATCGCATTGGCGCGCTGATGGATCATCTCGCGGATCATCGGCTCGTTGGCCTCTATGGCCTCGCCGATCTTGCGCAGCACCGATTCCAGCACCGGCAGATGGCGCTTGTCGGCGATAGCGTTGGCAAGGATCTGGCCCAGCAGCGGCGCGAGATCGATTCTGGAGAGCTGTCTGCGCAGGCCCGCCTTGACCATGCCGCCCATCTGGTCGGGGTCGAGCGATTCCAGGATATCGGCGAATAGCCCGGCAGCCCCAGCCCGCAGGCGCGACTGCTCCTCGCGGCGCGGATCGGCGAGGAAGGCACCGGCGCTCGCGGCAAGGTTGTAGCCATGCAGGCGCCGGGCGACGACCTGCGGCGTCAGGAAATTGTCGCGCAGGAAGTTCGCCATGGAATCGGCAATGCGGTCCTTGTTGACCGGGATGATGGCGGTGTGGGGGATCGGCAGGCCCAGCGGGCGACGGAAAAGCGCGGTGACCGCGAACCAGTCGGCGAGGCCGCCGACCATTGCGGCCTCGGTGAACGCGATTGCATAGCCCAGCACCGGGTCCCAGTTGGGATAGAGGGCAGAAAGGCGCCGCAGGACCATGAAGGACACGGCCATCAACAGCAGCAACCCTGTCGCGAACAGGCGCATGCGCCTTGCGCGATCCTCCCTCGGTCTGTCTTGCGTTACCACTCCAGTCTTACGCGCCGTGCCCTGCAAGGTTCCCTGTTTCCTTGCCCTGGCCGACTATTCCGCAGGGACGGCTGTGCCGCCCTTGTCGTTGGCGTGACCGGTTTCGTGTGCGTGATGCGGCTCGAAAGTGAGCAGGGACTTGCGCAGGCGCGGGCCGATCCGCTTCTCGAAGCCGTCGGCAAGGCTGAACGCGGCCGGGACGATGATCAGCGTCAGGAAGGTCGAGAGCAGCAGGCCGCCGATCACCGTAATGCCCATGGGCGCGCGCCAGGCACCGTCACCCGAGAGCGAGGCGGCGGTCGGCACCATGCCCGCGGTCATCGCGACGGTGGTCATGATGATCGGCTGGGCACGCTTGTGGCCGGCGTCCATGATGGCGTGGAGCTTGTCGACGCCGCTCGCCATTTCCTCGATCGCGAAGTCGATCAGCAGGATCGAGTTCTTGGCGACGATGCCCAAAAGCATGAGAATGCCGATGTAGACCGGCATCGAGACCGGCTGGCCGACAATGGTGAGGGCGATCATGCCGCCCAGCGGTGCAAGCAGGAGCGAGGCCATGTTCACCAGCGGCGAGACGAAGCGCTTGTAGAGCAGCACCAGCACCGCGAAGACGAGGAAGATGCCGCTGATGACGGCGATGATAAAGTTGTTCACCATCTCCGCCTGCCACTTGTCCTCGCCCACCGGAGCGTTCGAGACGCCCGCTGGCAGATTTCGCATGATCGGGAGCTTCTGGATCTGCTCCAGGATCGGTCCCTTGACTTGGCCCTGTCCGAGGTCGGCCCCGACGAAGACGCGGCGGGACTGGTTGTAGCGCTGGATCTGGGTCGGGCCTGCGCCGAAGCGGATCTCTGCCACGCGCTTGAGGGGGACCGAGCCGCCGTTCGCCGTCGGCACCGGCATGTTCTCGATCGTCGAGAGATCGCGGCGCGAGGAGCGCGGCATGATGACCCTGATCGGGATCTGGCGGTCGCTCAACGAGAACTTGGCCGCGTTCTGGTCTATTTCACCCAGGGTGGCGATGCGGATCGTCTGGCTCAGCGCCGTCGTCGTCACGCCCAGTTGTGCGGCCAGGTCCAGCCGCGGCACGATGACCAGCTCCGGTCGCTTGAGGTCCGCGGCGATGCGCGGTGCGACGACGCCCTTGATGCCGCGCATTTCCTCGACGAGCTTCTGCGCCGTGGCATTGAGCAATTCGGAGTCGTTGCCCGAAAGCATGACCGAGATGTCACGCCCGGTACCGAAGCCGCCAGCCTGGCTGGCGAATGTCACGCGGGCATCGGCGATCTTCTGGAGCTGCGGGGCGAGGCGCTGCTCGAACTGCTTGCTGGTCGTTTCCCGTTCCTTGGCGGGCTTGAGCGAGACGTAGAGCGTGGCCGCTGCTTCGCGCGAGGCTTCGAGAACGCGTTCGACTTCGGGCTGCTTCTCGAGCAGGCGGGTGACTTCGTCGGACAGGGCGGCGGTCTGCTCGATGGTCGTGCCAGGGACCATCTCGATATTGACCTGGCTGGTGTCGTTGTTCTCGTTGGGCTGGAATTGCTGCTGCGAACCGACGAGCAGTGCAGCCGTAACCACGAGCGCGTAGACGCCGCCGCAGAAGGCATAGAAGCGGTGGTCGCGCGAGCGCGCGGTAACGCGCTCCGACAAGAATCGGTACCAGCGGCCGAAATGGCCGAAGCCCGCCGCTACGCCGTAGGCCATCCGGCCGATGAGGAAGGCGACGATCGGCACTGCAATCGGCGCGATGAGGGCGGCGAAGATCACCGCGCCATTCTTCAGCCCGGCTGAAGTCAGCACCATGTGAATCAGGTAGTAGACCGCCGCCGCGGCCCCCGCGCCCAGCGCGAGGATGATTACCATGGCGAGAGCACCCGCCGGATAGTACCACAAGTCCGCAGGGACCTCTTTGATCCGCGCGCGTCGGCGTTTGGCCTCGGTCGTATCGAGCGTCCAGGCGAGGACCTTCATGTAGAGGTCCATGGCGCGGCCTTCGCCATGCTCGGCATGGCCATGAGCCTTGAGGAAATAGGCCGCAACCATCGGCGTGATGAGACGCGCAACGGCAAGGCTCATCAGCACCGCGACGACGACGGTCAGGCCGAAAGCCTTGAAGAACTGGCCGGGAATGCCGGGCATGAGGCCGACGGGCAGGAACACCGCGACAATCGAGAATGTGGTGGCGACAACGGCGAGGCCGATCTCGTCGGCGGCGTCGATGGACGCCTGATAGGCCGTTTTGCCCATGCGCATGTGGCGCACGATGTTCTCGATCTCGACGATCGCGTCATCGACCAGCACGCCGGCGACGAGGCTGAGCGCCAACAGGGACAGGAAGTTGAGCGTGAAGCCCATCATGTCCATGAACCAGAAGGTCGGGATCGCAGAGAGCGGGATCGCAATGGCGGAAATGAAGGTTGCCCGCCAGTCGCGCAGGAACAGGTAGACGATCACGATGGCCAGCACCGCGCCTTCGACCAGTGCTTCCATCGAGCTGGTGTACTGGTCCTTGGTGTAGTCCACCTGCGAGAACAGCTGCGTGATATGGACGCGCGGATTGTCCTGCTTGATCTTTTCCAGTGCCTTAACCGCTTCGTCGTAGACGGTGACGTCCGAGGCCCCGAGCGCGCGTTCGAAGCCGAAGGTCACCACTTCGCGGCCGTGCAGCTTGGCGATGCGGGTCTGTTCCGAGTAGCCGTCATAGACCTTGGCGACATCGGACAGCTTGATCGAACGGCCACCGCCCAGGTTGATGCGCGTGTGCGAAAGGTCGAAGGCGGTGTCGGCATTGCCGAGGACGCGGACCGACTGGCGCGATCCGGCGATCTCGGCCTGGCCGCCGGCTGCGTCGGTGTTGACCGCACGCAGGGCGTTGTTGATGTCGCGGGCCGTCACACCGAGCGCGGCCATCTTGTCGGGATCGATCACCACGCGAATTTCGCGGTCGACGCCGCCCTGGCGCGAAACCGAGGCAAGGCCTTCGATCGACAGCAGTTTCTTGGAGATCGTATCGTCGATGAACCAGCTGAGCTGCTCCATCGTCATGTCATCGGCGCTGACCGCAAAGAGCGCAAGTTGGCCTCCGCCACCCGCCTCGACCTTGGTGACCTGCGGTTCAAGGATGCCGTCAGGCAGGTCGCTGCGGATCTGGTCTACCGCGTTCTTGACCTGGTTGGTGGCGACATCCGGATCGGTGCCGATCGAGAACATCACGAAAGTGGAGGAACTGCCCTCCGACGCCGTCGACTGGATTTCTTCAACGCCCGGGACCGAGCGGGTAGCCGCCTCGATCTTCTGGGTGATCTGCGTCTCGATCTCGCTCGGCGCGGCGCCGGGCTGCGAGACCATCACGTGAACGGCGGGAAATTCGACGTCCGGCATGTTGTTCACGTCCATGCGCGAAAACGAGACAATGCCGGCGATCATCACGCCGATGAAGAAGACGATGGGGACGATCGGATTGCGGATCGACCATGCCGAGATGTTGCGCAGGCTCATGCGTCCTGATCAGTTCTTCTCGGTGACAAGTTTGGTCTGGACCTTGTCACCGTTGTTGAGGAAGCCGCCGGCGCGCAGCACGACTTTCTCCGTGCCGCTGAGGCCGGATTTGATGGCGATGCCCTCGGCCGTGACGAGGCCGGTCTTCACGTCGCGGCGCTGGACCTGGCTGTCCTTGCCCACGACATAGACGAACGCGCCCTTGTCATCGTTCTGGATGGCCGATTCCGGCAGCATCGGGGCGACGACGGCGCCGGTCTCGATGGTGGCCGAGGCGAAGCCGCCGGGACGCAGTTCCTTGGCGTAAGAGAGGGCAATGCGCGCCTTGCCCTGGCGCTTTTCGGGATCGATGACGGGCGAGATCTGCCAGACCTGGCCGGTGAAGGTCTTGTCCGATCCTACCGGAGTCACTTCTGCGGTGACGCCCACGCTCAGCTTGGCGAGATCGTCTTCGCTCAGATCGGCGAGAAGTTCCATCTCGCCGCCCTTGGCCAGCCGGAACAGCACGCCGGTGCCGCCGCCGACGACCTGTCCGGGCTCGGCCTTGCGCTCGAGCACGAGGCCTGCCGCGGGGGCAACGATATTGAGACGCGCCGCCTGCGCCTTCAACTGGCCGAGGGTGGCTTGCGCCACGCGCACGCGGGCATTGGCGGAATTGCGCTCGGCGGTCAGACGATCGACATCTGCTTTCGAGATGAAGCCGCGATCGACGAGCTTGAGCGCGCGGTCGAGGTTGGATTGGGCCAGCTGGGCATCGGCGCGGGCGACATCGACCTGCGCGGCCTGACTGGCGATCTGCTGGCTTTGCACCGAACGGTCGACGATAGCGAGGACCTGGCCCTGCTCCACCCAGTCGCCCGGCTCGACGAGAACCTGGCGGATTTCGCCGCCTTCGCCAACCGATCCGACCGGCATTTCGCGGCGCGCGGCAAGGGTGCCGGTGGCGCTGATTTCACCCTGCACGGTGGTCTTGCCGGGGATGACGACGGTGACGACGGGCGTTTGGATGTCGGCTTCGTCGGTCAGGTCGCTGCCGCCGCGCAAGTGGGTGAGGGCCCAGATGCCGATCATCAGGACGAGCGCGATGGCGGCTGCCACCCAGATGCGGCGGCGCAGGACGCGGTCCTGATCGTCGGCACCAGACAGCAATTCGCCTGCAGCGCGCGCGTCTTCTTCCTGCACGGTTTCAATCTTGGTGTCGTAATTCATCGGCTCACCGCAATAACCCCTCTCCGAACACTCCTGTCCGGTGCGGAGCGATTTGCCGCTATTGGTCCCGGATACGGTGATCCGGGCCGCACTTGCGGCAGAATTTCATGCGTGCCGACATATACGTGCGTTGACCGACTGGCAACTTTCAGTCGGTTCACGACATATACCGTCCGACCAGCGTCGAGCGCTTAATGCGTTGCTATGGAAGCGGAAATTGGCGGCGCCAGAATCAGAAACGACGGCAAACCGACCGTTTACCGTCGTTTCAGGCGATTTCAGCCGGGCTGAAAGCCGTGACTCAATACTTCTGCTGACGCTCGTAGAGGTCGCGGTAGTGTTGAATTCTGGTCACACGAAGGCCCTGCATGCCGGAGCGATCGACCGCCCTTTGCCACGATGCGAACTCCTCCAGCGTAAGCTGGTACCGTTCGCAAACCTCGTCGATCGTCAGCAGGCCGCCATTGACGGCAGCAACGACCTCGGCCTTGCGGCGCACGACCCAGCGGGTCGTGTTTGGGGGCGGCAGCGACTCAATCGTCAGCGGCTCACCAAGCGGCCCGATCACCTGGGCTGGGCGAATCTTCTGGTTCTCGATCATCGTTACCCTCGTCCGCCGGCATTGTTGTCGCCGGCAACTGGTGCGACCTTGGCCCCTTCAGGCTTGCCATTGGCTGAAACTTCAAGGTTAACAGCCCTTGAGTGCAGCCCGTAAGTATTTAGCAATGATGCTGCCTCACCTGCAAAGCTGCCGCGAGTCCGCAAGCGGACCGGCGCGCCTTCACCGCCCAAAATCGTCCGCACCTCATGGGCCGCGAACAGGCGCGTTCGCAGGTCGTTCCAGTCGGGGGCCGATGGGAACCCCGTGAACTCCTCGCTCGTGCGACCCAGCGCATGCCCTGCTTTGCAGGTTTCATGATCAAAGGCGATGTTCATGGAACTGCCATACGCTAGACATGGTGAAGGGAGGGTAAAGACGCCGATGCGCAGTTACCTTCCGTTTCCGGGCCAGAGGTTTCGAAATCGCGCTGAAAGGTAGGAAAACGGGGCGTAGCCCTGTATGGAGCCGCGCATGACCGCGACTCCCGATATTGCCGGACTGCTCGACAGGCTCGATCCGTCCGCCCTGTTCCAGCTGCCCGAACCTCTTTCCGCGCGCCGCATCGTCGTGGCCATGTCGGGCGGCGTCGACAGCTCGGTCGTAGCCGCGCTTGCAGCGGCGACAGGCGCGGAGACCATCGGCGTTACCCTCCAGCTTTACGATTACGGCGCGGCGACCGGGCGCAAGGGTGCCTGCTGCGCGGGCGACGATATCCGCGATGCGCGTGCCGTGGCGGACCGTCTGGGCATCGCCCACTATGTCTTCGACCATGAGAGCAGCTTTCGCGAGGAAGTGGTCGAGCGCTTTGCCGACGACTATCTCGCAGGCCGGACCCCGATCCCCTGCATCCGCTGTAACATGGGTCCCAAGTTCACCGACCTCTTGACGATGGCGCGCGAACTGGGTGCCGATTGCCTGGCGACCGGGCATTACGTCCAGCGCATCCTCGGCCCGGCCGGGTCCGAATTGCACCGCGCGGTCGATCCCGCTCGCGACCAGAGCTATTTTCTCTATGGCACGACCGAGGCCCAGCTCGACTTCCTGCGCTTTCCTCTGGGCGGTCTGCCGAAGACCGAGACGCGCCGGCTGGCCGAAGCGGCGGGCCTGCGCGTGGCGGCCAAGCCGGACAGCCAGGACATCTGTTTCGTTCCCGACGGCGACTACGCCAAGATCGTGCGTCAGGTGCGCCCCGAGGGCGAGGCACCGGGCGAGATCGTCCATGCGACCAGCGGCGAAGTGCTCGGCGAGCATCGCGGGATCATCCACTATACCGTCGGCCAGCGTCGGGGGCTGGAGATCGGCGGCCAGCCCGAGCCGCTTTATGTCGTGCGGCTCGATGCCGAGACGCGCCGGGTTCTCGTCGGTCCGCGCCGGCTGCTCGGCGTAGCCGCCGCGCGCCTGTCGGAGACGAACCGGATCGGGCCTCTGCCCGACGCGCCGCTGACCGCGAAAGTGCGTTCGCTGGCCAAGCCGGTTCCGGTCACGCTGGAAGGGCCGCTGGGCGATGGGGCAGGAACCGCGATTCGGTTCGCTCATCCTGAATACGGCGTCGCCCCGGGACAGGCTGCCGTGATCTATTGCGGTGAGCGCGTCGTGGGCGGCGGCTGGATCGAGGAAACCGAGGCAGCCGAAGTCATTGCGGTCTGAACCTTAGGCGACCTAGTCCTCCCAGGGTTCCAGCTGGCAGCCGCGTTCCTTCGTGTAGGTTGCCCTGGCGCTGGCAAGCAGCGGAACGCTGGCGGTCAGCGACTTGCTCTCGGCATCGTCGGAGAGGAACATCAGGCTGGCGGTACGGCCCAGACCGGCGACGGCGATATCGCCCTTGCAGCTGTTCAGGTCGCGATTCGAGACGAAGCGGCATACGCAGCCGACCCGCGCGCCATAGGCTGTGCTGACTCGCGCCTGCGCACCCAGGCTGTTCCATGAAAAGGCGAGGGCGGTGCCCGCCACGGCCAGCACCAGCAGCACGAGATTGCGCTTCCAGCGCGAGGGCTGCCTGTCACCAGTCGTATTTACCTTGGCTGTTGCCATCCGCTCGCGCCTCGCACACTACACCGCGCATCATGACGGTGCGCCGCCTCCCCCATATCCTCGCCTTCCTCGCCCTGCCAACCCTGTGGGGCTGCAGTAACAGTGGAGCAGATGCGCCGCCGCCGCCCAGCGCGCAGGCGCAGGCCGCAATCAAGGACGAAGGCGGAGCGCCCCGCGATGCTCTTGGCCGCGCGATCGACCGTTTGTTCGATAACGATGCGGTCGGGCGGACCGATGCGCTGGTGGTGATGAAGCGCGGCTCGGTGATCGCCGAGCGCTATGGCGAGGGCGTTTCGGCCAGGACGCCGCTACAGGGTTGGGCCATGGGTCAATGCGTTACGGCGCTGATGATCGGCCAGCTGGTCAGCGACGGACGCTTGCGGCTGAACGAATCGGCGCCGGTCCCCGCGTGGCAGCGACCCGGCGATCCGCGCGGCGAAATCACGCTCAAGCAGCTTCTGCAGATGCGTTCGGGCTTGCGCCACAGCGAGACCGGCGATGCCACGAGCGGCGAAATCGCCCGCCAGTCCGACCGTATCCGCATGTTGTTCCTCGATGGCCGCGACGACATGGCCGCCTATGCCGAAGCGCAGCCGCTTGAAGCGCCGGCCGGGCAGGTCTTCGAGAATTCCTCCGCCAGCGCGGTGATTCTTTCCGACCTCGCAGCGCGGGTGCTGTCGCCGGACAGCGATCCGGGCCGCCGCCGCCGTGCGGTTGAGGACTATCTCGACAACCGCGTGCTCGATCCGCTCGGGCTCAGGACCATGCGCGTGGAATATGACCGGTCGGGCACGATGATCGGGGCGGCCATGGTCGACGCCTCGGCGCGCGACTGGGCGAACCTGGGCGAATTCCTGCGTCACAACGGTTCGGTAAAGGGCGCGCAGATCCTGCCGCGTCGCTGGGTCCAGTTCATGCTGGCGCCCAGCCCGCGCAATCCGGGTTATGGCGCCGGGGTCTGGCTCAACCGGGCCGAACCGGGGGAGAACGCAAGGCTCTATCCCGGCACCGCCAAGTCCGACGTCTTTGCCTGCCTTGGCGAACATGGCCAGTACGTCATCGGTTCGCCAAGCCAGCTGCTGACGGTGGTGCGGCTGGGAGCCAGCGAAGCGCGGCAGGAACAGGCGTTGCACTACGAGCTGGGCGCCTTGCTGGCGCTGTTTCCCTCGAACTGAGGACTGAGGCGGGCCGCCGCTATTTGGTGGCTTCGACCCGGATCGGGGGCAGGATGTCCTTGCCGGCATCGCCCACTTCGTCGACGAGGCCGTCGGGATCGGTGTGGATCAGGATTTCCACTTCGGGGAATTCGGCGTGAATGGTCGCCTCGATGTCGTCCATTACCCGGTGGGCCTGACGCACGGTCATGTTGGCGTCGACCCAGACGTGAAACTGCACGAAGTGCTTGTTGCCCGAAACGCGGGTGCGCAGGTCATGGACTCCGCTGATGTCGGGATTGTGGGCGATCAGCTCCAGTACGTGCTGCTTCTTTTCCTCGGGCCATTCATGGTCCATCAACTGGTTAAGCACGGCCTTCGAGGCATTCCACGCGCCCCATCCCAGCCACAGGGCGATGCCAAGGCCGAACAGCGGGTCCGCGCCGCGCAGCCCCGCATACTGGTCTAGCGCGAGCGCTGCGATCACCGCGACGTTGAGCAGCAGGTCCGACTGGTAGTGGACGCTGTCGGTATGGATCGCGAGGCTCCGGGTCCTGCGGATCACATAGCGTTGCCACGAAAGCAGCGCGAAAGTGACGACGATCGCCACTGCCGAGACGCCGATCCCCATGTCGGCCGCCTCGACCCGCCCGCCGGAGAGGAATTCCTCGATGGCGCGGGTGGCGATGCCCAGCGCCGAGATCGAGATCAGCACGATCTGGAACAGGGCGGCGATGGCTTCGGCCTTGCCGTGGCCGAAGCGGTGCTTGTCGTCCGCCGGCTGCGAGGCAATCCACACGCCCAGCAGCGTGGCCATGCTGGCCACGAGGTCGAGCGTCGTGTCGGCAAGGCTGCCGAGCATGGCGATGGAGCCGGTCGACCACGCGGCCCAGGCCTTGATGGCCAGCAGGAACAGGGCCGCGCTGATGCTGGCAAGAGCGGCGCTGCGGTTCAGTCCGGCCGATTCGTGATCGTGATTCTGGCTCAAGTGCTGGACCTCACGGGTAGAGCAGGGTGCTGGACCATGCGCCGGCATGACCGTCCGCCGTTACGTCACGCACGAAGCGGCGGCGCTCGTGCAGCCGATAGGGCCGATCGTGCCAGAATTCGATGGCGCTGGGCACTACCCGGAAACCGCCCCAGTGCGGCGGCCGGTCGACCTCGCCGTCGGCGAACCTGTCGCGCGCGGCTTCGTAGCGGGCCAGGAAGGTCGCGCGGCTGTCGAGCGGGGCCGACTGGTCGGATGCAACCGCGCCCAGTTGGGAATCGCGGGCGCGGGAATGGAAATAGGCGTCGGCCTCGGCGTCGCTGACCGGCTGGAGCTGGCCTTCGATGCGGATCTGGCGTCGCAGGCTCTTCCAGTGGAACAGCAGCGCGACATTGGGGTTGGCGGCGATCTCGCGGCCCTTGCGGCTGTGGCCGTTCGTGTAGAACACGAAGCCGTCCGGGCCGTAGCCCTTGAGCAGGACCATGCGCACCGACGGCAGGCCGTCGGGCGTCGCGGTGGCCAGTGCCATGGCGTTGGAATCGTTGGGCTCGGTTTCGCGGGCCTCGTCGTACCACGCCGTGAACAGCGCAAGGGGATCGCCGTGGGGGATGACCTCGCGGGCCTGTTCAGCTTCCATGGGAATATCCTGTCGGGTTGAATTCATCGAATGCCGCGGTGCCGATTGCGCGCGGGCTTGTCACTGCGCCGCCTCTTGTCGTGCAAGCGCGGGGTTCCTGCCTTGATCGGGGACAATTCGGGTGCGCAATACAGGGCATGGGAACGCCAATAGCGGCCCGCTTCCCCTCGGGAAAGCCGCCAGAAGCACATCCGTACACACAGTGCTTGCCGTAAGCCAATTGGACACCTAGCTAAATGTCACCATGGCAGCAGATCCTTATACCATTCTGGGCGTCTCGCGCGGGGCGAGCGAGAAGGACATCAAGTCCGCTTATCGCAAGCTTGCGAAGGAGCTTCATCCCGACGCCAACAAGGACAATCCGAAGGCCGCAGACCGCTTCAGTCAGGTCACCGCGGCTTACGACCTGCTTTCCGACAAGGCCAAGCGCGCGCAGTTCGACCGTGGCGAGATCGATGCCGACGGTAACCCGACGATGGGCGGCTTCGGCGGTCACGGCGGCGGCTACGGCGGCGGGCCGGGCGGCCAGCGCGGTTTTGGCGGCGGCTTCGGCAGCAACGACGGCATCGATCTCGAAGACCTGTTCGGCGGGATCTTCGGCGGTGGCGGCCCACGCGGTGGAATGGGCGGCACGGGAGGAATGGGCGGCGGTCGCGGCCGCGCGCCGCGCGGCGCCAACGTGTCTTACCGACTTTCCGTTTCGCTTACCGACGCAGCCGAACGCAAGGACCAGCGCATTACCCTTGCCGATGGCAAGACCATCGACCTCAAGCTGCCCGCCGGGGTCGAGGAAGGCACGCAGATGCGCCTTGCCGGCAAGGGTGAGCCAGGGCCGGGCGGCCCCGGCGATGCAACGGTGACGGTGCATATCCAGCATCACCCGTTCTTTCACCGGGACGGCGACGACTTGCGTATCGACCTGCCCATCACGCTCGACGAGGCACTGGCCGGAGCGAAGGTCAAGGCTCCGACGGCGTCCGGCGCGGTCATGCTCTCGATTCCGCCGGGGGTCAGCTCGGGCAAGGTCCTGCGCCTCAAGGGCAAGGGTTTCAGCCGCAAGGACGGTTCGCGCGGGGATCAGCTCATCACCCTCGAAATCGTGCTGCCGGAACATGACAGCGACTTAGCCAAGCGGCTGGAAGGCTGGCGCGATACCCGCGACGTGCGCGGCAAGCTCGGCGTGTGACGGCCAGGGACCTATGACCGCCCGGTGCAGGCCGAACCGCCGATAGAACAGGACGGCCCGCTGGACCGGGTCATGGAGGACCTCTCTCCCGAGGCCCGGCGACGCGAGGCGCTCCGGCGGCGTGACCGGATCAAGGACGAGCTGCGGCGCCGGGCGGGGCCCGGATCGCGTTTCTTTGCAGTGCTGCGCCGGGTCTTCTCAGGGGCTTGGCACGACGGGTTCATCCACGCCGGCAATCTTGCCTACATGACCCTGCTGGCACTGTTTCCCTTCTTCATCGCCCTGGCCGCGATCTTCTCGGCGCTTGGCGAGCAGGCCCGGCTCGACGCCTCGATCGATGCCCTGTTGATCGCAATGCCGCCACGCGTGGCGGAAGTGATCGACCCGGTCGCCCGTGATGTCGTGGCGGCGCGGCATGGCTGGCTGCTCTGGGTTGGCGGACTGTTCGGCCTGTGGACCGCGACGAGCCTGATCGAGACGATCCGCGATATCCTTCACCGTGCCTACGGCATGCCCAAGGACCGGGCCTTCTGGCGCTATCGCCTGTTTTCCACCGGTCTGATTTTCGGTTCGGTGATCCTCTTGCTGGTTTCGCTGTCCTCGCAGGTCCTGATCGGGGCGATCGAGGAAGTCCTGCTGGTGCTGTTCCCGCGCCTCGATTCGGTGATCGACCAGATCATAGTGTCGCGCACGATCTCGACCGCTACGCTATTCGGTTCAATCTACGCGCTTTTTTACCTGCTGACCCCGCGGGCCTACCAGCGCAGGATCTACCCCAAGTGGCCCGGAGCCGCACTCGTCACCGGCTGGTGGCTGCTGGTCGTGTGGCTGCTCCCGCAGGTGTTGCGCAATTTCTTCGTTTACGATCTGACTTACGGAAGTCTCGCCGGAGTGATGATCGCGCTTTTCTTTTTCTGGCTTGTCGGACTAGGGATGGTCGTGGGCGCCGAACTCAATGCGGCGCTCGCGGAATCGCCGGAAGAGCGCGAATTGCTCAGGCGGGCGCGGGCGTCCTCGGCCCAGGACGATAACGAAGTACAGGATGAACACGAATGACCGGTCTGATGCAGGGGAAACGCGGCCTGATCATGGGCCTAGCCAATGATAAGTCGCTGGCCTGGGGCATTGCCAGGAAGCTGCATGAACACGGCGCCGAGCTGGCCTTCTCCTATCAGGGGGAAGCACTCGCCAAGCGCGTCAAGCCGCTGGCCGAAAGCCTTGGCAGCGATTTTCTCGTCGAATGCGACGTGGCGAACATGGAAGCGGTCGATGCGTGCTTCGACCAGATCCGTGAACGTTGGGACACGATCGATTTCGTCGTCCATGCCATCGGCTTCTCGGACAAGAACGAGCTGCGCGGCAAGTACGTCGACACCAGCCTCGAAAACTTCCTGATGACGATGAACATTTCCGCCTACAGCCTCGTCGCGGTGACGAAGCGGGCGATGGAAATGATGCCCAACGGCGGCTCGATCCTGACGCTGACCTATTATGGCGCGGAAAAGGTCGTGCCGCATTACAACGTCATGGGCGTGGCCAAGGCCGCGCTCGAGACTTCGGTGCAATACCTTGCCAACGATCTCGGCCCGCAGAACATTCGCGTCAATGCGATCTCGGCCGGCCCGATCAAGACGCTGGCCGCCAGCGGCATCGGCGATTTCCGCTACATCCTGAAGTGGAACGAGCTGAACTCGCCGCTGCGCCGCAACGTCACGATCGAGGACGTCGGCGGTTCGGGCCTCTATTTCCTCTCGGACCTGTCCTCCGGCGTGACCGGCGAGACGCACCATGTCGATGCGGGCTACCACGTTGTCGGCATGAAGCAGGAAGATGCCCCCGACATCGCTCTCACCTGAGTTTCGGGCGAGCAGGAAACGCCAATGGAAAAGGCCGGGATCGCTCCCGGCCTTTTTCGTGTTCGGTGCTGCTGCTCGGGCCGGAGGGCTCAGGCGGTAGCGCTTACTTGTCTGCGGGCTCTTCGACCGGAGTGGCGATGGTCGCGGTGCCGCTCTTGTCCTCGGCAGCGTCGG
This sequence comes from Novosphingobium sp. KN65.2, assembly GCF_001368935.1. NCBI lineage: Bacteria > Pseudomonadati > Pseudomonadota > Alphaproteobacteria > Sphingomonadales > Sphingomonadaceae > Novosphingobium > Novosphingobium sp. KN65.2. The sequence goes on along the minus strand of NZ_CCBH010000134.1, from coordinate 34,984 downwards.
TTTCGGCCTGCTGGCGCTCCTTTTGTTCGAGATATGCCTTTTCAGCCGCTTCGACGCGCTTCTGCTGCGCGGCCGCATCGGCATCGATGGTCGAGAGGCGCTTGGCGCGCTCGGCGGCGATCAGTTCGCTGAACTTCACGTCCGAGGCGTTGGCCTTCTCGGCATAGGCCTGGTCGATCAGCTTCTGGGTACAGCCGAGCGAACCGCCGCCGCCGACCGGTGAGCAGCTCATCGTGCCGAAAGCGCCGACGGTCTCATAGGCTTCGACCCGGTTGGTCCAGGCATCGGCCTTGGGGGCATCGACGCCGCGTAGCGGCTCGGGGATGCGATAGCGTTCCGCTTCGGCCTTGCGCGCGCAGACGGTGATCTCGTTGCCCGACGATTCGGGGCAGGGATCGTCGCCGAAGACGATGACCTGATTGACCTTCTCGCCGTCATCTTCCTGCGCGGTGGCGGGAGCGGCTGCGAAAGTCAGGCCCGCGGACAGGGCGGCGAGGGCTGCGGCGGCAGTCAGGAGGCGGGCCATCGGTTATGCTCCATGCTTCGAAATTGGTCGTTATCGGACAGGATATAGACCTGACCGGCCTTGAACGGTAGGTGAAGCCAGGAAGAAAGCCCTGATGCGGATCAATTTCTCCGGCGAACCTCAGATTCGTTCGGACAGCTTGATGGCCGCGCGGCATCCCAGCCGGATGGCGTTGAACAGCAGCGGATAGGCGGGTGCCTGTTCGGCCCCGGCGGCCAGCGCGGCATCGCGGTGCTCGCGCTCGTCGTCGCGGAATTCACGGATCGTCTCGCGCAATTCGGTGTCGTCGTCGCCTTCCAGCTCCTCGAGCTGTTGGGTGTAGTGCCGGTCGATCTCGGTCTCGATCGCGGCGGTGCAGGCCATCGCGGCCTTGGGACCCATGAGCGCGGTGGCCGCACCCAGCGCATAACCGGCGACGGACCACAGCGGCTGGAGAAGAGTGGGGCGCACGCCGCGTTCGGCGATCATCGCGTCGAATCGGGCGCGGTGATCGGCTTCCTGCTCGGCCATGCCGGCGATCTCGCTCGAATGTTCGGCGCGGGTACCCATCACCGCCAACTGGCCGGCGTAGATCCGCGTGGCGCCGAATTCACCAGCCTGATCGACCCTGAGGATCCGGGCGTTGCGTTCCGATTTCGCGTCCATGCTTGCGTCCAAACCTTATGTCTTACGCCTTTTCCGGCGCCTTGAGCTGCACCTTGCCGTTCATCGCGACCAGCATGAACACGAGCAGGGCGCCGCCGGTGGAAATGAGGAAGTTCCAGCCCGCCAGCGAGATCCCCCACAGATCCCACGGCGCAACGTCGCAGCGGATCACCGGGGCCTTCATGATCGCGGCAAGGGGATCGCCGCCGCCGTCGAACACGCTGGCGGTGCAGGCCGTCACGCCCGTCCACCAGCCATATTCGACACCGGCATGAAAGCCGCCGATCAGGCCAGAGACCAGCACCGCAAGGGCGGCGACGGCCACCAGCGGTGCGACGGGCCGCCAGAAAAAGGCGAGGAGGGCGAAAGGTATCGCGATCATGTGCGGATAGCGTTGCCACCAGCACATCTCGCATGGGTAGAGGCCGAAGCCGTACTGGCTGAGGTAGGCGCCGCCCAGCAGCGCCACCGGAATGGCGAGCGCAAGCAGGCGGGCGGCGCGCAAGGGCTTGGCGACGGCGACGGTCATATGATCAGCTTCCCCGTGTCCGGCCGGTTCAGTTCTTCTTGCCCGAGGGCGCATTGGTGGCGAGCGCCGGCTTGCCGGCGGTGCGCTGCAACGTCGCGATCGCGTAGTGGAGCTGGAAGTCGTCGATGCCCTTTTCCTTCAGCTCCTCGGCCGAAACCTTGAAGCGCGGGTCGTCCATCTTGTCGGTCTCGAGGTCCTTGTCCTCCAGCGCCGCCTCGTTGATCAGGTGGCCGCGCAGGTCGGATTCGCGCACCGCCCGCTCGGCGCGTGCCCGCGCGTCCGGATCGGACATCTGCGGCACCTTGATGTCGGGGACGATGCCGCCTTCCTGCACCGAATGGCCCGAAGGCGTGAAGTAACGCGCCGTCGTCAGCTTGACCGCGCTGTTCTTGTCCAACTGGATGAACGACTGCACCGAACCCTTGCCGAAGGTGCGCTCGCCCATCACCACCGCGCGGTGCTGGTCCTGCAGCGCGCCGGCGACGATTTCCGAAGCCGAGGCGGAGCCCGCGTCGACCAGCACGATCACCGGCATGCCCTTCACCACGTCGCCGCGGAACATGGTCTCGGCGCGATAGTACTGGTTCTCGCTGGCGATGCGGCCGCGTTGCGAGACGATCACGCCCTTGTCGAGGAACAGGTCCGACAGCGCCACGGCTTCGTCGAGCGAACCGCCCGGGTTGGATCGCAGGTCGAGCACGAGGCCGTCGAGCTTGCCGCCTGCCGTTGCCGCCTGCTTCTTGAGGTCGGCAATCGCCTTGTTCACGTCGTTGCCGACATCGCGCGAGAATTCGTTGACCGAGATGACGCCGATGTCGTCCTTGAGTTCCCAGGTCACCGGCTCAAGTTCGATCACGCCGCGGGTGACGTTGACGTCGAAGGGCTCGTCGCGACCGGGGCGATAGATCGTCAGGCGGATCGAGGTGCCCGCCGGGCCGCGCATCTTGGACACCGCCTCGTCGAGGTCGCGCTCATAGTAGAGCACGCCGTCGAGGTGGGTGATGTAGTCGCCCGCCTTGACTCCGGCCTTCTCCGCCGGGCTGCCCTTGAACGGCGAAACCACCTTGACCGCGCCGTCTTCCTCGACGACCGAGAGGCCGAGGCCGGAATAGTTGCCGTCGATCATCGTCTCGAGCCGTTGCAGCGAAGGCCCGTCGAGATAGTTGGAGTGCGGATCGAGGCTGGCGAGCATCCCGTCGATGGCGCCCTTGAGCAGCTTGTCGTCGTCGACCGGGTCGACATAGTTCTGCTTCACCAGTTCGTAGATGGTGAACAGCTTGTCGAAACCCGGATTTACGCGGCTGTCGACGGCCGAAAGGCCGGACGTTGCCACCGGCAGGACCGCCACGGCGGAAACCAGCATGGTCGCGCGCAGGATGGATCTGATCTTCATCGGGCTTGACTGCCTCTCGTTCGTCACGCCGGCCGGAGCCGGACTTGGCACATGATTGCGTACATTACCGGCCCTTTGCGCCAATTGCCAGCGGTGCGGGCCAGGCTCTCGGGACGGTGCCGAGCAGCGATCTTCGTCACCGCTCTATAGCGACCGGATATATTGCAGGGGATTAACGGGCTCGCCATCACGCCGCAGTTCGACGAGAACTTGCGGCTGGCCCGGGCCGGTCATGCCCAGCGGCGATCCGGCCACCACCCGCTCGCCGACGTCGACATCGAGACGGGCAAGGCCGGTGACCAGCGAGGTCCAGCCGCCCTCGTGCTCGATGATGACGATGCGATCGTAGCCACGGTAGGGCCCGGCATAGGCGATGCGCCCCGGCGCGGGAGCGACTGCCTGGGCATTGGCGCGGGTCGCCAGGGTGATTCCGCGCGAACGGTTGAGGCCGGGCGCATCCTCGCCGAAGCCGGTCACGACGCGACCGGTGACGGGCAGCATGTATGTGGGCAGCCCCTCGGGTGGGGTGACGAACTGCGAGGAAGCGATCACCTGCGCCTCTTCGGGGCGCGGCGGACGCATGATCGGCCCGGGCAGCGACGCAAGCTCTTCGCGCAGTTCGCCCTGCCTGCTCATCTCGTCGACGAGGTCGCCCAGGTCGCGCGCCTTTTCTGCCAGGGCCAGGGCGCGTTCGCTTTCACGCGCAGCGATGCCGGTGGCCTTGCGGCTGGCGAGCCGCTGGCGGGCTTCCAGGGTGGCCAGTTCGCTGCGCCGCCGGCGCATTTCCGCCTCGGCCATCTTCAGGTCGTTGGCCGCGGCCCGGGCATTGCGCTCCAGCGCCCGGCCGCGCTCGATCTCGCTGCGCAGGGAGGCGGTGCGGCGCTGCACTTCGGGCAGCATCGTATCGAGCAGGGCGCGCAGGTAGACGGCATCGCGTACCGATCCCGGCCGCAGCAGGGCGAGCAAGGGGGGGCGGCGCGACAGGCGCTGTAGCGCCCCGGTCAGCCCGGCCAGCGGCGTCTGTCGCTCGGCCAGCCGCGCGCGCAGTTCGGCCCGCTGCGAGGCTACGAGCCGGACCTTCGCCGTCAGTACCGCGATTGCCGCTTCGGTCTGCTGGATGCGGGCGGCGACAGCGGCGGCCTCACGCGCGGTCCTTTCGGCCTGCTGGGATACCTGCCGGGCCTGCTTCTCGAGCTTTTCGGCGCGTTGGCGTGCGGCATCGCCTTCGCGGCGCGCGGCGAGCATGTCTTCTTGTGCCTTCGTGGCATCGACGGCCGGATTGAGCACGGCAAACGCGCCCACCTGGCCAAGCCCGCGGTTCGCAACCACGGCGGCGCACAGCCCCAGGCCGGCAGCGGAAACGAGCAGGATCTTGCGCGAAGCGGGCGTCACACCCGGTTAACTAGAGCGCCCATGCGCAAAAGGAAATGATCGGTGCGCGGCCGAACTGGGGAAGATCGCGCGCGAGAATCCGAGGCCACGAACAAAAGAAGGGGCCGGCGTTCCCACGCGCCGGCCCCTTTCCCGTCCCGTCTACGGGTTGAGCTTTTAACGAGCGGCGGCGGCCTCGTCAGTCGTCACCGGCGTGATCTTGATTTCCACGCGGCGGTTGAGCGCGCGGCCTTCGGGGGTCGAGTTATCGGCCACCGGGTAGTTTTCGCCCATGCCCTGGGTCTGGATGCGCGCGGAGGAAACGCCGCGCGAGATCAGGTAGCGGCCGACGGAATCGGCGCGACGCTTGGACAGGTCCATGTTGTAGGCGTCCGAACCGGTCGAATCGGTGTGGCCGTAGACGTCGATCAGGCTGTTGGGATACTGGATCATGCTCTGCGCGACCTTGTCGAGCGTCGCCTGGAACGAGGGGCTGATCGCGGTCGAATCGACGGCGAAGGTCACGTCGGGCAAGTTCACGAGGATGCCGTCGCCTTCCTGGCTGACATCGACGCCCGAACCGGCGGTCTGTTCCTTCAGTTCCTTGATCTGCTTGTCCATCTGGTAGCCGACCACGCCGCCGGCGACACCGCCGATGCCAGCGCCGACGATGCGGGCGGTCTTTCCGCCGATCACACTGCCCAGCAGGTAGCCAAGACCGGCACCGCCCACGCCGCCGATGGCGGTGCGTGAAACCTTGCGCTCGCCGGTGTTCGGATCGGTGACGCAGCCCGATACGGCGATCAGCGAAATGGCGGCGGCAGTTGCCGTGAACAGGCGAGTTCTTTTCATGGTCTTGGCCCTTCCTCTGTCATAGCGATCTTCGCATTCATCTGTGTAGTAGTGAACATGAATGGCGAATTGATGATGCCCGCCAAACGCTTGGGCCTCGCCTATGTTCCAGAGGCACGTTTCTCTTGTGAGCGTTTGTTGCCGGCCAACGCAGCGCTTCGCTATTGCGGAAATCTCTGCTAGCGCAGGGACATTGTGACGCCCTTTCCCTGGACCGACCTCCTCATCATCGCCGGCCTGATTCTGCTGAACGGCCTGTTTTCCATGTCCGAGCTGGCGATCGTGTCCGCCCGGGCGGCGCGCCTCAAGGTGTCCGCCGACAAGGGCAGCAAGGCGGCGCAGACCGCGCTCGATCTTGCGTCGGACCCTGGCAAGTTCCTCTCCACGGTGCAGATCGGCATTACCCTGATCGGCATCATTGCCGGCGCCTATTCGGGCGCCAGCCTGGGTGAACCGGTGGGCCAGCGGCTGGCGCTGCTGGGCGTTCCGGACCATGTATCCAGCCAGATCGGCTTTGCCCTCGTCATCATTGCGACGACCTACGGCAGCCTCGTGATCGGCGAACTGGTACCCAAGCAGCTTGCCCTGCGCACAGCGGAGCCGGTGGCGATCATCATGGCCCGGCCGATGGCATTGCTGGCAAAGATCATGGCGCCCTTCGTCTGGCTGCTCGACAAGTCATCGGGCCTGATCCTGCGCCTGCTGGCGGTGCGCCGAGGCGGGGAAGAGCAGCTGACCGCCGAGGAACTGCACATGATCTTCGCCGAGGCGACCCGTTCGGGTGCGATCGACGAGGACGAGCGGGCGATGATGGCAGGGGTGATGAAACTGGCCGACCGGCCGGTGCGCGAACTGATGACCCCGCGCAACCAGATTGACTGGATCGACGTCGATTCCACCAGCGAGGAACTGCGTGCGCGCATCGCCGGGTCGCCGCATTCGCTGTTGCCGGTGGCCGACGAGGACGTGCCCGACAAGGTACTGGGTATCCTCAAGGTGCGCGAAGTCCTCGCCGCGCTCGTTGAAGGGCGCGAGGTCGATATCCGCGCGATGATGAAGAAGGCAGAGGTCATCCCCGACCAGCTCGATGCGATGGACGCGCTTCGCAAGTTGCAGCAGGCGGAAGTCTCGATGGCCGTGGTCCATGACGAGTACGGCCACCTTGAAGGCGTGGTGACGCCTTCGGACATGCTTGCCGCGCTGGCCGGCAGTTTCGTCAGCCATCAGGACGAAGGCGACGAGCCGATGGTCGTCGAACGCGCCGACGGTTCACTGCTCGTGTCGGGTTCGATGCCGGCCGATGCCTTTGCCGAGCGGCTGGACATCGATCTGTCGCATGACCGCGAATATGCCACCGTGGCCGGCTTCGTGCTTGCGGTCCTGAAGAAAGTCCCGCGCGAGGGTGAAGTCTTCTCCGAACAGGGCTGGCGCTTCGAAGTCGTCGACATGGACGGCCTGCGCATCGACAAGCTCCTCGTCGAGATGGAGGACTCCGAGGCCGGAGACGACGGGGTTACAGGCGACGGCTGATCGCGGCGAGGTCAGGCCGTAGGTTCCGGATGGCAGCGCCTGCCACTCGCTGTGGCACTTGGCAGTCCAGGCCAGCCATGACCGCTTCTCGCAACCGGGCATTCTGCCAACAAAAAAGGCCGGAGCAATCGCCCCGGCCCTTTCGCATTCCGATGTGGCAATCAGCCGCCGATGGCGGTCTGCGCGTCGCGTCCGTCGCCTTCCGGGGCGGAGAGGATCTGGCGGGTGACCTGACCCTTCGCGACCGTGTAGGTCGCGGGATCGCCGACCGTCGAGCGGATTGCCGGATCGGGCGTGCCGGCCATGCCGAGCGTGGTCTTCTCGATTTCGCTGCGGGCCTGCGGGCCGCCGAACATCGCGTCGAGCGTCTGCTGCTGCAGCGTGCCGTCGGTCGGGCGCGGCTGGCCTTCCTTGGGCGGGCTCAGCGAGAAATCTGGCGGCACGACCAGCGGCGACTGGCGCTGCACCGCGAACTCGTCGGGACGGTTGCGGTTGAACAGGCCGGTGCTGCCGCAGCCGGACAGGAACACGGCGCCTGCAGTGACGAGTACGAGGGCGCCAGTTTTCATCTTGGGCATCAAATCAACTCTCCGGGGCCGTTTCGACCGTTGAATCAGGCTTCTCGCGCGAAAGCAGGGATCGGGCAAGGATAATCAGGACGCCGATGGTAATGGCGGCATCGGCGATATTGAAGATCAGGAAGGGACGAAAATCCCCGAAATGCAAGTCGGCATAATCGATCACGTAGCCGAACAGGAAACGGTCGCGGATATTGCCGAGCGCGCCGCCGAGCACGAGGGCCAGTGCGGCAATGTCGGCCATCTTGCGCTCGCGCAGCAGCCAGACGAACACGAAGGTCGCGATTGCCGCAGTCATCGCCACGAGCGCCCAGCGCCCCTCGGTCGACCCGGCGGTGAACAGGCCAAGCGAAACGCCGAAGTTCTGCGTCCAGTTGAGGTCGAAGAACGGCAGCAGCTCGATGACCTGCACTTCGCGAAGGTTGAGGCCGTTCACCACCCAGGATTTGAAGCCCTGGTCGATGAGGAAGACCACGGCCGCGATCAGCAGGCCCAGCAGTCGGTTGCGCAAGAGGCGGTTCACGCAGGGTGTTCCATCGCGCCCACGACATCGTCGCAGCGATCGCACAGGGCACCGTCCTCGGAAACTTCCGGCAGGTGGCGCCAGCAGCGGCCGCACTTGTGGTGGGAAGTCGGGGACGCAGACACGGTGTCGCCTTGCCCGCGGGTCACTGTCGCTGTGATGAACAGCTCGGCGAAGTCGGCTTCGGGGGCCGATGCCGGGACGGTCACTTCGGCAGCGAGGCTGGAGCCGACGATCTTTTCGCGGCGCAGCGGTTCGATCGCTTCGGTCACCTTCTCGCGCAGGTCGCGCAAGGAATTCCAGCGCGCAAGGTCGGCCTCGACCTCGGGGATCACGGGCCATTCGAGCAGGTGGACGCTGTCGGCATCGGGATAGCGCGTGCCCCAGACTTCCTCGGCGGTGAAGACGATCACCGGCGCGGCATAGCGGATCAGCGCATGGAACAGCGTGTCGAGGACGGTGCGATAGGCGCGCCGCTTCGGATCCGTCGGCGCATCGCAGTAGAGGCAGTCCTTGCGGATGTCGAAGAAGAAGGCCGACAGGTCCTCGTTGCAGAAGTCGATCAGCGAGCGCACGTACTCGTTGAAGTCGTAGTCGTGGACCGCCTGGTGCAGCGTCTTGTCGAGCTTGCCGAGCAGGGCGAGCACATAGCGCTCCAGTTCCGGCATCGCTTCGACGGGCAGGCGTTCGGCTTCGTCGAAGTCGGCGAGCGCGCCCAGCATGTAGCGGAAGGTGTTGCGCAGGCGGCGGTACTGGTCGGCCACGCCCTTGAGGATCTCGTCGCCGATGCGGTGGTCTTCGGTGAAGTCGACCGAGAGCGCCCAGAGCCGGATGATGTCGGCGCCGTACTGCTCCATGACCTTGAGCGGGCTGACCGTGTTGCCCAGCGACTTGGACATCTTCATGCCCTTGGCGTCCATCGTGAAGCCGTGGGTGAGGATGGCCTTGTAAGGCGCATGGCCGCGCGTCGCGCAGGCTTCGAGCAGCGAGGACTGGAACCAGCCGCGGTGCTGGTCGGAACCTTCGAGGTAGAGATCGGCGATCGGGCCGACGTGATCCCCGTGCGGGGCCAGTTCGGGCCACTTGCCGCTTTCGAGGACGAAGGCGTGGGTCGAACCGGAATCGAACCAGACGTCGAGAATGTCGGTGACGCGCTCGTAGTCGTCGGCCTTGTAGTCAGGGCCTAGGAATTCCTGCGCGCGGGCTTCGCTCCAGGCATCGACGCCCGATTCGCGGATGGCGTTGATGATGCGGGCGTTGACCTCGGCGTCGACGAGGTATTCGCCGGTTTCGCGGTTGACGAACAGGGTGATGGGCACGCCCCAGGCGCGCTGTCGCGACAGCACCCAGTCAGGGCGGCCTTCGACCATCGAACCGATGCGGTTGCGACCCTTTTCGGGAACGAAGCGGGTGTCTGCAATCGCCTGCACCGCCGCCTGGCGCAGCGTCGGTGCAGCGCCCTCTTCCTCGTCCAGCCGGTCGACCGCGCCGCCTTCGCCTTCCCAGCGCTGCTCGGCGCGGGTGGTGGCGGGCAGGTGGCCCAGCGCCTTGTCCATCGGCACGAACCACTGCGGCGTGCAGCGGAAAATCACCTTGGCCTTGGACCGCCAAGAGTGCGGATAGGAGTGGCTGTAGTCCGCGCTGGCCGCCAGCAGGCCGCCGGCTTCGCGCAGGTCGTTGCAGATCGGGCCGTCGGGCGCGTTGAACTTCGGGTTGATGACCGAGCCTTCGCCGCCGAGCCAGCCCCAGTCCTCGCGGTAGCGGCCGTCGCCCTCGACTGCGAACTTGGGGCTGATCCCGTTCGCCTTGCACAGGTCGAAGTCGTCCTCGCCGTGGTCGGGGGCCATGTGGACGAAGCCGGTGCCGCTTTCGGTGGTGACGAAGCTGGAGCCGTCGAGCAGCGGGCGCGGTTCGGCGAAGAAGCCGCCCAGCGCATGCATCGGATGGCGCACCTTGGTACCCGCAAGCGAAGCGCCCTTGATGAAGAAGTGCAGCTTGTGGCTTTCGGCGCCGATGCGCTTGAGAAAGTTTTCGACGAGCGGTTCGGCGACCATGTAGCGCGCGCCGCCATCGACCTCGATCATGTGGTAATCGATGTGCCTGCCATAGGCGATCGCCTGGTTGACGGGGATCGTCCAGGGCGTGGTCGTCCAGATTACCACCGAGGCGCCGAGCAGGTCCTCGTCCTCGGCCTCGACGATCTCGAAGGCGACGTCGATCTGGGTGGAGACGATGTCCTCGTACTCGACCTCGGCCTCGGCCAGCGCGGTCTTCTCGACCGGGCTCCACATCACCGGCTTGGCGCCGCGGTAGAGCATGTCGTTCTCGGCGAACTTGAGCAGTTCGGTGACGATCGTCGCCTCGGCGGCGAAGTCCATCGTCAGGTAGGGCTTGTCCCAATGGCCGTTGACGCCCAGCCGCTTGAGCTGTTCGCGCTGCACGTCGACCCAGCTCTGCGCATAGGCGCGGCATTCGGCTCGGAATTCCTCGGCCGGGACTTCGTCCTTGTTCTTCTTCTTCTTGCGGTACTGCTCCTCGACCTTCCACTCGATCGGCAGGCCGTGGCAGTCCCAGCCCGGAACGTAGGGCGCGTCCTTGCCCAGCAGCGTCTGGGTCCGCGCGACCATGTCCTTGAGGATGTGGTTGAGCGCATGGCCGATGTGCATGTCGCCGTTGGCGTAGGGCGGGCCGTCATGCAGGATGAACTTGTCGCGGCCCGCGCGGGCCTCGCGCGTGCGGGCGTAAATGTCCTGTTCCTGCCAGCGCGCAAGAATGCCCGGCTCCTTCTGGGGGAGCCCGGCCTTCATCGGGAAATCGGTCTTCGGCAGGAAGACGGTGTTACGATAATCGCGCTGTTCGGTCATGATCGGCGGGCGTTAGAGCAATCTGCGGCTTCGGAAAAGGGTGCGCATTCGTGTCGAGCGCCAGTTCCGCCAGATTTGAGCAGAATCGGACAGGGCTGAGCTACCGATTTGTACCGGGCCGCTCTCACCGTGTCCGGCGAGGGCCCGGGGCTGATCGCGTGGCGCTGGCCTGCAAAGACCGGCGTTTCAGGCTACGCCCGCCAGCAGTTCTCGGGCCTTTGCACAGTCGAGCGTCATCTGCGCGATCAGCGCGTCGAGCGAGTCGAACTTTGCCTCTGCACGCAGGTAGTGGTGGAAGGCGATTTCGATTTCCTGGCCGTAGAGGTCTCCGGAGAAGTCGAAGAAATGCGGCTCGAGCAGTTCGCGCGGGGGATCGAAGGTCGGGCGTATGCCGATGTTGGCGGCGCCGAGCACGGTGCGCCCGCCGGGCAGGTGACCGGTCACGGCGTAGATGCCGTAGCGCGGACGCAGGTACGTGCCCATTTCGAGGTTCGCGGTCGGGAAACCGATCACGCGGCCGCGCTTGTCGCCGTGCTGGACGACGCCGCGGATGGCGAAGGGGCGGGTCAGCAGGCGCTTGACCGTCTCGCACTCGCCGGCGCGCAACGCGTCGCGGATGCGGCTGGAACTGATCGGGCCGCCATCATCGTGCACCGCCCCGACCGAACGCGAAGCGATGCCGAAGCGCGGGCCCATTTCGCGCAGGACGCAAGGATTGCCGCCGCGGCCCTTGCCGAAAGTGAAGTCATCCCCGGTCACGACCCCGGCAGCGCCGAGCTGGCCGGCCAGGATCGCCTCGATCCAGTGCTCCGCCGTCATGTTCGCCATCGCCGCGTCGAAATGGAATACGAGCATGGCATCGGCTCCGGCGGCCGCGAAGAGTTCCTGCCGTTGGTCGAGACTGGTGAGCCGGAACGGTTCGGCATCGGGCTGGAAATAACGCACCGGGTGGGGATCGAAGGTGGCCACCACGGCCGGACGGCCTTCAGCCCGGGCCCAGGCGATCGCTTCGCCGACCACGGCCTGATGGCCCTGGTGGAATCCGTCGAAGTTGCCCAGCGCGACGATCGCGCCGCGGCAGGATTCGGGGATGGGGTCGCGGTTGTCGAGGCGAATCATGTCTTCTGGGCCTATACGTGGCGGAGCAGCGTCACGAAAGCGTGCGCGGGACGCTCGCCTTCCGCCGGGTGCTCTTCGCGCGCCGCTTCGCGCCATTGTGGACCGGGTTGTGGCATGAAAGTGTCGCCTACGAAATCCGCATGGACTTCGGTCAATTCGATGCGCGTGGCTTCGTCCATGAACAGGGCGTAGATCTCCGCGCCGCCGATCACCGCGACTTCGCCTGCACCCGCAGCGGCAAGCGCCTCGTCCACCGAATGGACGACTTCGGCGCCGGAAGCCTGCCATGCGGCATCGCGCGTCAGGACGATGTGCCGGCGGCCGGGGAGGGGACTGGGAAAGCTCTCGAAAGTCTTGCGGCCCATGATCATCGGCTTGCCCATGGTCAGGGCCTTGAAGCGCTTGAGATCGGCGGGCAGGCGCCACGGCAACTGGCCGTCGCGCCCGATCACGCCGTTGGCGGCACGGGCATAGATGAGGAAGATGTCCTGCTTCACCCCGCTTCGCGCCTTCAGTCGAGCGTCAGGCGGGTGACGTGGCCCATCTTGCGACCGGGGCGCGCGGCTGCCTTGCCGTAAAGGTGCAGGTGGTTGGCCGGATCGGACAGGATCGCAGGCCAGTCGTGCGCCTCGTCGCCGATCAGGTTGCGCATCTCCACGCCCTTGGCGGCAAGCCCGGTGCCGCCCAGCGGCAGGCCGCAGATCGCGCGGACGTGATTTTCGAACTGGCTGGTGACCGCGCCTTCGATGGTCCAGTGGCCCGAATTGTGCACGCGCGGCGCCATCTCGTTGAAGACCGGGCCGTCCCTGGTCGCGAAGAATTCCAGCGTCAGCACGCCGACGTAGCCCAGCGCGTCGGCGACCTTGGCCGCCAGTTCGCGCGCGGCGGGAACCTGTGCCTCGATCTCGGCGCTGGCCGGGACCGTGCTGAGCGAGAGGATGCCGCCTTCGTGGACGTTCTGGGCGGAATCGAAATAACGGATGTCGCCGTCCGCGCCACGGCACAGGATGACCGAAAATTCGGCGAAGAAGTTCACGAAGCCCTCGTAGATGAGGGGCTTGGCGGGCAGGTCGAGGCCCTTGGCGTCCTCGGCCTTCATGATCCGCCACTGACCCTTGCCGTCATAGCCGTCACGGCGGGTCTTGAGGATGCCCGGCGCGCCAATGGCGGCGATGGCCGCGTCGAGGTCAGCTGCCGAATCGACCGGGGCGAAGGGGGCGGGCGTGCCGCCCAGATCCGTGACGAATGTCTTTTCGTTGAGGCGATCCTGCGCGGTTTCCAGGGCGCGTGGATGGGGATGGAGCACGGTGTCGCCAAGCTGGAGCAGCGGCGCGACCGGCACGTTCTCGAATTCGTAGGTCACGACCGCGCAGTCCGCCGCGAAACGGGCGAGAGCTTCGGCATCGTGCCAGTCTGCGCAAGTGAACTGCGCGCTCACCTCGGCAGCGATCGAATCGGCTTCGGGTGCGAAGATATGGCAGCGATAGCCGAGTTGCGCGGCCGCCACCGCGATCATTCGGCCAAGCTGGCCGCCGCCGAGAATTCCGATCGTTTCGCCTGGGGGGATCATTGGCCCGGGAGTGTGCTTTCTTGGTCTGGGGGTGGAACGAATGCGTTTCGGCTGCCGGTCAGGAGGGGCGCTCGGCCACACTCTCGGTCTGCTCGGCGCGGAATGCCTTGAGGCGTTCGGCCAGTTCGGCATCGCCGGTGGACAGGATCGAGGCGGCAAGCAGGCCGGCATTGGCCGCGCCCGCTTCACCTATCGCCAGGGTGCCGACCGGAATGCCGGCCGGCATCTGCACGATCGAGAGCAGGCTGTCCTGCCCCGACAGCGCCTTCGACTGGACCGGCACGCCCAGCACCGGCAGGTGCGTCATCGATGCGACCATGCCCGGCAGGTGCGCCGCGCCGCCCGCTCCGGCGATGATCACCTTGAAGCCTTCGTCCTCGGCGCTCTTGGCGAAAGCGACGAGACGGTCGGGCGTGCGGTGCGCGGAAACGATGCGCGCGTCGTAGGGCACGCCCAGCTTGTCGAGCATGGCGGCGGCGCGCTGCATGGTCGGCCAGTCGGACTGGCTGCCCATGATGATCGCGACGGTCGGCTGTTCGCTCACTTCAACGCTCCGAAAGGTAGTAGCGGTCGACCACGTTCAGGTCGGTGTCGAGGTCGTAGACGATCGGCTGGCCGGTCGGGATCTCGAGACCGGTGATCTCCTCGTCGGAGATGTTCGACAGGTGTTTCACCAGTGCGCGCAACGAATTGCCGTGGGCCGAAACGATCACGGTGGCGTCCGCGCCGGTGCGCAGGTGCGGGACGATCGAGCTCTCGTAATAGGGCAGGACGCGCGCGATGGTGTCCTTGAGGCTTTCGGTCTGCGGCACGTCGATCCCGGCGTAGCGCGGGTCGGAGGACAGGTCGAACTCGCTGCCGCGTTCCAGGACCGGCGGCGGCGTGTCGAAGCTGCGGCGCCAGATCTTCACCTGGTCCTCGCCGTGCTTGGCCGCGGTCTCGGCCTTGTCGAGGCCGGTCAGGCCGCCGTAGTGACGTTCGTTGAGGCGCCAGTCCTTGGTTTCCGGGATCCACAGGATGCCCGCGGCTTCCAGCGCGAAGTGCAGCGTCTTGATCGCGCGGGTCTGCAGCGAAGTGAACGCGACGGTCGGCAGGATGCCCTTTTCCTTCATCAGCGCGCCGGCCGCACGGGCCTCCGCTTCGCCTTTCTCGGTGAGGTCAACGTCCCACCAGCCGGTGAAACGGTTCTCGAGATTCCATTGGCTCTGGCCGTGGCGGACGAGGATCAGGCGAGGCAAGGTGGGTATCCTTTAGTTGGCGGCGTCTTGGCCGTGGCGGTACCTTTGAAAGGGTCGGACTAAACTTTCAGGCCGCAGCCCCTAGCTTTCCGGGGGCGATTTGGAAAGCCTGCCCGATTCGTTTTCGCAAGCGGCTCAGTCCGCCGGTCCATCGCCGCAAGCATCGTCGCGAGAGCCGAGGGCGCGGGCCTGGGCCTTGCGGCGGCGCAAGTTCTCGCGCAGCTTGGCGGCCAGCCTTTCCTCGCGAGTCTGCGCGGCTGCGGGGGATGCCTGAGGCGTGCGGACATCGTCGTTCATGGCCAGCGCAATGCATCCATGTTCGGGAAAGCGCAAGCGACGCTTGACAATTGGTCCGCACGCAGACAATAGCGCGCCCCTGCCCCGCATCGACGGGGAGACGGCGCCGGACTAAGCCGGTTGCAGGCGCTGCTGTAGCTCAGTGGTAGAGCGCACCCTTGGTAAGGGTGAGGTCGGGAGTTCAATCCTCCCCAGCAGCACCATTTTACAAATACTTAGGTGGCTGGTTTTGCTTCCGTACGGAATGCGTATGGAAAACAAGGGGGCTGACATCGGTCGTCTTGGGGCACCCGAAGTGTCCATGGGCTTCGACAGCCTAGCGGCGAAAATTCCTCATATATCGCCGTACAGCGCCTTTCTCTGATTTTGGCACTGGGGTAGCGATTTTCTCGAAATCGCGCTGTACGAGGCTGTAATCGCCAAATAGGGCTATTCCATCATCCGGCAGGCCGTCTGAGTAACTCCGGATAGAAAAAGCCACTGTGAACTTTCCAGTTCTAAGGGCATTCAGGCTCTTATGAGCCTTTCCAACCATCAAATATTACTTCTTATGCACCGGAATACCGGCATTATGAAGAATGGTGCGTTGTTTGAAATACATCAATCTAAACGTCTTAAATCAGTTGTTAAATTTAAACCGCACGTATTTATAGATATTATATAAACAATTATATAATTTAAATTAACATTCCTTCATACTTCAGGTCTTTGAGAGGGTTGAATTCTTTTCTCTACCATTCTTGGAAGTAGCTTCGCTTTTAATTCCGCGAATGGGAAATATCCTGATGTCAATGAAATACCAAAAATAATGACATAAATAGAATTGGGTAATATTAATAATTACAAAAGCCAAATCAATAACAAAATTCACCAAGGCTTTTCGTTGCTGAATTTTCTGATACATCCTTCTGATCGAAGAAAATACGACTCTTCTCTATAAGGGATATGAGGTCTGATTTTTTTCTATTTTCAGGAAGATTTAAATTTAATTATGTATAATTCTTATTCAAAACATGAAATAGAAAGACTATTACCATCTTATAATTTCAATACATTCCCGGAGTTCCCTTCGAAGAAGGGCCTAGAAGTTCTCAAAGAGAAGATGACGGAGTGCCTTTCATCCACCTGTAAGCCCTCATTCTACATAGCTCCCATTCCTTGTGGCGGAGGCAAATCAAGGGCAGTGCAGGCCTTCATCAGGGATTGGAAAAATCGCGGTTTTGATGGTGATGGCAGCGTTATCATCATGCTGTCGACTCTGGAAGAAATCGACACTTATAAGACAGGCTGTGGCCTCGACAGGGCTGATTACGCCTGCCTGTCACCGGATAAGGAGTATGCCAGTTACGGGATTGGGAGGGCTAAGGCCGGGCAGGCAAAGGTTCTGTTCGTTACCCATGAACAGGCACGGCGGAAAATGATCGAAGCAGGCGGATTTGAGGCCATAGCCGCCTTCCATTATGCCGGAAAGCCTAGGTCATTGCGGTTATGGGATGAGGGACTTACCCCAGCTATCCCCGTATCCTTTAAGCTTTCAGTGTTCGAGGGACTTGTTGATGTCCTAGGGGCCAGCAATCCCGAGTTGGCGGCACAAATCGAACGATTGCGCCTCGACAACAAGGACCGGATTCCAGGGCATATGCTGTTCATTCCGAAGGAATTGGGAGACGCGGCAAGGAAGCTTGGGATTGTTACAAAGGACTGGACCAACAAGGATTATGTGCGGGCTCTTGAAGGTCTCGGCAATCTTGCCGGACGTTATGCCGTCTTGCGCAAGGACAACCGCTACAAAAAAGCTGGTGGCTTGGTCGTGGTCGGCGCAAGCGCGCAATTACCTGATGATCTAGCCCCTTGCATTATTCTCGATGCCTCAGTTCCGCTCCGGCAAAGCTACAAGCATTGGGAGAGGAGAACGGGGAAGGTCGAATTCCTGCCAGCCGTCGATGTCTGCTATAGTAGATTGAGTCTGCATTGGTGGTCTACAGGAGCGAACAAGTCGACATTGGTAAAAGAGGTCGACCGGGCAAATGTGCTAAGCGTTGTCGCGTCAACGATCAATGCCAAGGCCGAGGAGCGTTGGCTTGTCGTACACCCAAAGGAAGTGAGCGGGTGTTCGATCACCGACGAAATCAAGGTATCGTTGAATCAGGATAACGTTGAGTTCCTACACTGGGGCCGTCATCTAGGCCGCAACGATCATCGCGAAATCAAGAACGTCATTATCATCGGTTGCCTGCACTATGGGCAAAGCGGATATGAAGCCCTGTATGCCGCTTCGACGGACAGATTGGACATGCCGGGCTACGAAGATGGTCTAGCCGATGGTGAGTTTGCACATCACGTCTATCAGGCTGCTTGTCGTTCGAATCTGCGGAACATTCATGAAGGGGTTGCCGGTGATGCGACAATTTACCTGATCGCGCCGAACAAGGGGAAGCGACGCGCATTGTTGGAAGAGGCATTTCCGGCTTGCAGTATCAACGATTGGCATCCGTTGCCGCCGAAGCTGACGTCCAAGGAGCAGACCTTTATGGAGGTAGTGCGGCGACTGTTCGCAGACGGTAGGCAGCAGGTTACCACGAAAGAGGTTCGGGAAGAGTGTGGAGGGAGCAACTCAGACTATCTGAGCAAGCTATGGCAACGAGAAGCGGTGAAGGACTTCCTGCAGGAGGAAGGACTTGAACGCCGGGGAAATCGACTCATTCGAAAGGTTGGAAGAACCGCCCCATAGGTCAAGGATCGTTGCTTATCGGAAATAAGATTCTGTCTCACGAACAAGGGCGTCGGAGGCAGTATTTCAAATTACTGAAATATCAGCAAAATGTGAGATTCGAGATATTTCCGGGTTCCCACTGGAAAGGCAATCCTGTTGGGGAGGCCGCAGCCTGTTAGGACTTAGGCCCCCCTTCTAGCCGTCAATTAGTGGAATGGGTCCACGCAGTCGTATCGCACTCCTTTGGTGTCTCGTAGGATCGAGGGCGATTGTCGAGATCAGCAAAAGCATTCTTTGTTCGTTGCTCCTGCAAAGCCGAAGCACATTGCAAGGACTGTAAACCGTATCGCCCTGCTGATGGGGTGTAATCTGGAACGGAGCAGCCTTGGCCCTTCATGATATCGAAGGTCATCCGGGCCTGAGCAATGACATTGCTGTTCTCGGAATTCCGCATCGTCGATCTGATAGCACTATGGTCGAGCACGTCGTACGCTTGCGCCAAAGCGAGCTTCTTGCTGGCATCGTCGTAGTCTGTTCTGAGCTTCGTACACTGAGCCGGTTCAGCTTTGGACTTTTGCGGGGCCGCAATGGATAGAGGAGCTGCCGTTACCGATGCAATTGCCAAGGCTAATGCAGTGACAGATAACAGAGTTGAAGCTTTCTGCATCGTCGTTACCTCGTAATGATCTGGCAAACACCTGCGCCGCCGCCCAAAAGACCCTTTGAGGGGCCATAAGCTCCGAAGTTCTCGCCCTTTATGATGCGGACACCCCTGTCGCCATCGAATAGAACGGTATGCACTTGGTAGCCTGTGTAACCGCCATAGGAATTCCGCGCGTTAATCAGAACGTTGGTAGCCCAACCCTTCCATTGAACGTCCCACTTGCCGCGTCCCTTGCAATAACCCGGATAGAGCGGGCCGATCTGATATTCTGCGCTGAACGGGTCCTTTAGGAATGTCTGTGCGGCCTGACGAACGCCAGCTTGAACGTCTGTTGGTTGAGGTCCGAGATCGCTAAGAGCGACCAAAGGGACGTTAACTTTGGCCTGTGCAAGGGGAGTGATGGAAGCAGCTAGAATGATTGCTGCTGTCGTCGCGTATGGCTTCAAAGACAACTCTACCTCCGTACTTGTTGGAGGCGTTCCCCGGCCCTGAGCCGGGTGTTGGAATCCCCGTGCGTAGCCCGGGGCACCGCCGCCTTTGGGCGCGAGCCTTGGACATACGCGAACGGTCACCCGGCCGAGAAACTCGACCGAGCTACGCAACAAAGGGGATTCCACGCCCCGCAGTTGGATTTTGCCGAACTGCTTGATTCTCATGGCAAAGGAAGGGGGATTCGTAAATACCCATTTACTCAAATAACGGATTTCATGAACTCATAAGTAATAAATGAATTAACACCGCAATAGTATCGTTTGTACTAAGGCTTGTTCGCGCTGTGTATAGCGATTAAGGTAATTTCACCGCCGCGATGAAATAATGTAATTCGGCATTGTTACGGAATGGAGGAATTTATTTGATTGAAAGACATTATGAAAACAACACCGAAGGAGGCTATTCGTCTCAAGTGTAAGGACTGCATATACGACCCATATTGGGTCGGGAC
The DNA here is from genome assembly GCF_001368935.1 of Novosphingobium sp. KN65.2. Lineage (NCBI taxonomy): Bacteria > Pseudomonadati > Pseudomonadota > Alphaproteobacteria > Sphingomonadales > Sphingomonadaceae > Novosphingobium > Novosphingobium sp. KN65.2. The sequence continues at coordinate 15,629 of NZ_CCBH010000134.1, read as the reverse complement.
TTATCTTCAGCAGATAGCGGCATGTTGTAGTGCTAATTGTGCATTGCACCCTCATAGGCCGTTGCCAAGGCAATGCAGGAAGAATGGCGAGATTGATCCGGCAGCACTTGCTGAGGTTCGCCGGAAATATGAAGAACTTGAAAATCGCGAGCGAGACAGGCGACGCTGCGAACCAGTCTAGAATTGTGGCGAAATCCTGCAATTCTAGACCCTACAGCAACAAAAGGGCCTCGCCGGGTATGCAGGCCCCCTTTGTCGTCAAACGGCACTGTTGAGCGCCAGAATGCGAGCTTTTCCCGCATTCTCAGATCATTCTAGGCGGACTTAGCTCGCGGTTGTCGTGCTCTCGGAGGCCCCTGTTGCTAGTGCTCGGTAAACACTGGCCCGTCCGATACCCAACCTTTTAGCAATCTCGCTAGGACCAAAGCCTTCTTCCTTAAGGTTCTGGACGGCAGAAACATCAACCGAAGGCTTCCGTCCTTTGTAGACGCCTTTCGCCTTAGCCTTCTCAATGCCTTCTCTTTGGCGTTCTTTGCGGATGTCCGTTTCGAATTCCGCGACTGCCCCGAGGATGGCAAGTACGAGCTTGCCCATCCCGCTATCGGTATCGATCCCTGCCTGTTGAAGGCACCGGAACTTTACGCCCTTCGCATTTAGCCGGGCGATGATGTTGTGCAGGTCCACCGATGAACGTGCCAGCCGATCTAGGCGCGTAATCACGAGAGTATCGCCCTCCCGAACGAAATCGATGGCGTCGGCAAGAGCATGTCGACCGTCTGCGCTGGTGCCGCTCTTCTTCTCCTGAAAGACCTTATCGCAGCCAGCAGCGCTCAATGCGTCAAGCTGAACCTCAAGCGATTGGCCCGACGAGCTTACCCTTGCATAACCGATCAGCATAACGACACCTTGTCTCAATAGCCTCTAGACTACGACCTGATATCGTCTCATAAAGTGATTCGCAACCCTAATGAGACAATCGAACGTGTCTCTAAAAACGTCTCGGATAGGTATACCTAAAAGAACACCCGACCAGTTTGCGCCGTGAGAATCCGTCTGCCATAGGGGAGATGGATAATCAGTGCGAAGGATATAATGTGGCGTCGGCATCTTCGAAACGGGCTTCTGAACGACGGTCGGAGCACCTTTTGAATGATCTATTGGATACACAGGGCTGGAACCGAAAGCGTCCGCCAGTTGGTGATGTCCTCTTCCAACATGAATATAGGGCTTTTCCGCAGTTAGCGTCGGTCCTTGCTAAATCTAGCAAGAGGGGAAAAGGGGCAGGTGTGCCCGAGGCCATCTTGCTCGACAGGCAGACCGAAGAACCGATGGCGGTGATCGAGGCCAAGGCTAGGGCCTCGGAGCTTGATCTCGCTGTTGAAGAGGCACAAAGCTATGCTGCGGCCTTTATTAAAGATGGCTTTCATCCCCTTGCCATCGGCCTCGCAGGCGCGGACGATTCCGACTTCGAATTGCGAGTTAATAAATGGAACGGTTCGCTTTGGGTGCCTATCACGTATGAAGGGCAGCCAATCAATTGGATACCGACACGCGACGACCTTGTCCGTGTTGCTTCTCCAGCAACGACTAATGAATTACGCCCCACAGTTCCTCCTCCGGAAGTGCTTGCAGAGCGGGCCGAAGAAATAAATCGTCTACTTCGAGAGTCTAACATTAAAGACGAATTCAGACCTGCTGTAGTCGCCGCGATTATGTTGGCGCTTTGGCAGTCTCAAGGAAATATTCGTCGTGATCCTGAGTTTATACTGAAAGATATAAACTACTCCTGTAAAGAGGCTTTCATAAAGGCTGGAAAGCCTAAGCTCGCCAGCAGCATAAAAGTTCCCGAGGCAAACAATAAGCTAGCTTCTCGTGCGCGACGAATTGCTGCTATTTTGGAAAGATTAAATGTTACGGTATTAACTGCTGAGCATGATTATCTTGGTCAACTTTACGAAACATTCTTTAGGTATACAGGCGGGAATACAATTGGTCAGTATTTCACGCCACGGCATATAGCTCGATTTATGACTGACATAGTGCAGGCTGGTAAGGACGATATCGTTCTTGACCCTGCATGTGGAACAGGTGGCTTCCTCGTCGCTTGTATGGATCGAATGCTCCGCGAGCATAATATGTCACGAGAGCACATGGTGGCGGTAGTGGCGAGTCAGTTAATCGGCTTCGAGAGTGAGCCTGTCACGGCTGCTCTATGTGTTGCCAATATGATCCTGCGAGGGGATGGCTCCACAGGCATTTATCAAGCTGACGCATTTTCTTCTCGCGATTTCAAGAAAGGCTTCGCAGACATTGCCCTCATGAATCCGCCGTTTCCACATAAGAAAACGGATACGGCTGCGGAAGATTTTGTTGATCTCGCCCTAAATGGTCTAAAGAGAAACGGAAAACTTGCCGTAATTTTGCCGACTAGTATCCTTGTTAAGAAAGATAAGGGTGCTTGGAGAGAGAGAATTTTAAAAAACAATACATTGGTTGCAAGCATCCAACTTCCAGATGAATTGTTTCAGCCATATGCATCGGCAACGACGAGTATAATATTTCTTGAAAAGGGTGTTCCTCATTCTTCAAGTCGAAAGTCAGTGTTTGTACGGCTTCATCATGACGGCTGGGTGCTTAGAAAGGGCACTCGGGTTCAACGAGCGTCGGAGCCAAACCAAATCCCGGCGGCTACAGATTCAGTCGTAAATAAGCAGCCAGTGGCTGGCTTCTCCGGATTGGCATCGATTAATGGTAAAGACGAGTGGGCCGTAGGAGCTTACATACCATCTGCGCCACCCGAAGATGATGAGGTTAAGAGCGCGGTTGATGTTCTCCTTCGGCGGATGGCTTCCTTTTATGCGCGATATGCTGTTGAGGTGGTGCAGCAACGACGTGCCGTTTCGGCGCATGAAATTGCCGTTAAGCCTTACAAGGAAATGCTCACCAGCCAGAGAAAGAAAAACTCAAGCGCTCTACCTGCCAAGCCAGGCACTGTAGGTGGCAGTTTTGAAATCTTTTACGGCATGAAGGAGCTACATAGCCGTGAAGGTATCGCTGATGGGGACTCCCTCGTGATTTCTCCAACAGAAAGCTATAATGGGTGTTATGGATGGTTAGATTTCCCAAGCCTAATTCAAGCTCCGTTTGTTACCGTCGCTCAAACTGGTAGTATTGGTGAGTCCTTTGTGCAGCTCGAAGATTGTGCAGTAAACGATGATTGCCTTGTTCTACTGCCAAGATCGGGTGTAGATGAGGTTGATCTAGTTATTGCCGCCGCCTCGTTGCATGCGGAGAAGTGGAGGTTCACCTACGGTCGTAAACTTACCCCTGCAAGAATAGCTGACTTTGCTTTACCTTCGTCTCAATCTCTACGTGAATGGGTTGAAGATCGATTGGCCCGCACAAAGCAGATTATTGAGGCCTCTTTAAGCGCCTATGATGATGCAATTCGACCCGATCGGACTGGTTCGGACACTGTGAGGGAAAAAGACGCGGTGGTGCGCTAGATCAATAGGGAGGCATCTGATTGTCGCTACACTTTCGGATGCCTCTTACTCCTCCATCTACGGACCTGAATTGTGATAGTAAAACAGAGAGTCTCTATTGCCGTTCCTTTGAGTGTCAACGAGATCGCGACTATTTAGAGTTGCAGATGGCTCGCTCGTATTGTGATCAGAGATCTTGGCACGTGAGAAAAGCAACGCTGATCGGTATAGTGCAATTTGAGCTATGAAATCTGTGTTCAAAGCGCCAACGCCCCTAATGCCCTCAATGCAGCATCGCCAGTGAGGTGCCCATAGTGCCGCTCGATCATGTCCGCGCTGGTGCCTGAGATTTGTGCGATGGTAAGCAAGGGGAGTCCGGCGCTTACAAGGTCGGTGATGGTGCTATGGCGCAAGGTATAAGCGGTTGTACCCCTCGGCAATTCCGCCGCCTTCGCCGCGTTCTCTATCGCATCTCCCCATGTGTTGCGGTCCCAAGCCTTGCCATTGGCCCGCATAAACATAGGTGCGGCGGGTAACTTGTCTTGTGTTTGTTCGGCAAACATTGCCGCCACATCGGCTGGTAATAGGATACGACGTTCGCTGCCAGTCTTGTCCATTCCGATTGTCAATTCTGAGGTGCGCTTGTCATAGTCCCCAGCAACAAGATGAGCCATTGCGCCGGGACGCAGCGGCAACAAGCATAGCGCACGGACAAACGGCTTCGCTTCGGTGGCGACATTATCCACCAAAGAGCGGCGTTGGGCCTTATCGAGATAGAGCAGGCGCCGTTTGTCCGCCTTCTCGAAAGGGCGGAGTGCCTCCTGCCAAGCCGACTCGCTATTTGGAGTGCCTGCGGCAAGAAATTTGTTCAGCGCGGCGCGAAGTGGCACCATATCTCTGTTTACAGTAGAAAAGGCACGCGCCCTTGTGCGTATCTCGCCGTCCTTTTTGCGGCTGACAATTGCGGGGGCATCTTCCAGCCGCTTTCGCCAATCCTTGAGATGGTGACGGCGCAGCTTGTCCAACTTCAACTTTGAAATGGGATCGCCGTAAACGTGGCGACGGAAAACGCCCTCAGCAATTTTGCCGGGGTTTTCGCTCAGGTATTCGCGGCAGGCATCTGCTACCGTTTCGACCTTCCGGCGAACCTCTCCGCCAGCTTCTACTTGTTCGGCTAGTGCCTCGGCTTCCTTTTTCGCGGCGGCAAATATGGCATTGCCCGGTAGCGCTCCGAAGTCGCCTAAAGCCTTCAAATGGTACTTACCGCTATCGCTATCATAGACGCGGGCAATCCATGTGCCCTTGCCGCTGCGCTTTGATGGGCGGAAGCCGAGAAAGCAACCGGCACGAAGTCTTTGCCAATGTGGCTCTCGCTGCGCTTTGAGTCGATCACGTTCTCCAACCCTGCTGAGGTCAAGTGCCACTGCTACTATCCTTCGCATTTCGTACGGAATAAGTACGGAATCCAATGGGGGGGAATCAGAGAGAAAGTAAACGGAAAACTGCGGATTATGCGCCGTGTATTACCGAATAATTCGGTAGAGCGCACCCTTGGTAAGGGTGAGGTCGGGAGTTCAATCCTCCCCAGCAGCACCATTCTTCTTTCATCGCCATGTCGAATGTAAGTGCTGTCGGTGCTGAAGGCGCGGACTTGCGCCGTTTTTCCCGGGCCAGAGATTTAACCTAAGTTGCTGTTTTGCAACCTATTGTCATCAAACTGTCGTCAGATTGGCACGGCAGTGTCATCGTTCGTGCCTAGTGGGCGCCCCGCGACATCGAATAAAAGTCACAGGGATCTCACCAACATGAATTCTACCGCTCGCCTCCTCGCGGGGCTGCTGGCTTCGGCCTCTTTCGCCTCGATCGCCCACGCCGGTGAAGTTTCCGGCAACGTCTATGACGCCACCGGCACCCGGGCTCTGCAGTCGGCCTCGGTCCGGATCGTCGAGCTGGACCGTTCGGTGGAGACCGACCGCAGCGGAAACTACATCATCGCCGACATTCCGGCGGGCACCTACACGCTGGAAGCGCGCTACGTCGGCGCCGAGATCGAATCGCGAACCATCGAAGTACCGCAGGCGGGCAGCGTCTCGGGCGATTTCGACATGCGCGCCATCGGCGGGGGCGACATCCTTGTCGTCGGCCAGGCGGCCAACCTGTCCAGCTCGCTCTCGCGCCAGAAGGCTGCGGACGGCGTGGAATCGGTGCTGACGCGCGATGCCATCGGCCAGTTCCCGGACCAGAACGTAGCCGAATCGCTGCGCCGTCTGCCCGGCGTGAACATCCTCAACGATCAGGGCGAAGGCCGCTTCGTTGCAGTGCGTGGTCTCGATCCGGAGCTGAACGCGACCTCGCTGAACGGCGTGCGTGTTCCCGCGCCGGAATCGGACACCCGCCAGGTCGCGCTCGACGTCATTTCCTCGGACACGATTGAATCGATCGAAGTGAAGAAGTCGCTGACGCCGGACATGGATGCCGACGCCATCGGCGCCTCGATCGAAATCAAGACGACCAGCGCCTTCGACCGCAAGAAGGACTATTACGCGGTCCGCGCCGAGGGCAGCTACAACGACTACTCGGGTGACATCACGCCGAAGGGCGGCTTCGATTTCTCGAAGCGCATCGGCGACGATTTCGGCGTCTCGGGCGGCGTGAGCTACTACGAACGCAAGTTCGAGACCGATAACGTCGAATCGGATAGCTGGAAGAAGACCGATGGCGGCCTCGTCTACAGCCCCACCGTCGAATATCGCGATTACGACGTGAAGCGTAAGCGTTTCAACGCGACGCTCAACTTCGACTGGCGCGCTTCGGACACGACCGTCGCTTACCTCAAGGGGAACTGGAGCCAGTTCGACGACCACGAATACCGTCGCCGTACGACGTTCGATTTCGGCGATGCACTCGACATCACGGGCAGCGGCAATAACGTGACCATTGCCGATACCCAGGTCACCAATTCCAAGGGCAAGAAGGAAGGCGGCTTCACGATCGAGCGCGATCTCAAGGATCGTTTCGAGCGCCAGCGCATCCGTTCCGTCGTGATCGGCAGCGACACCGATACCGGCACCTGGAAGTTCAACTGGTCGGCCAGCTACGCCAAGTCTTCTGAACGCGAGAATTTCTCGGTCGATCCGATGCGTTTCGCCAAGGATTTCGAAGGCGATGGCGCCGCGATCCGCTGGGACTATTCGGATCCGCGCGTGCCGACCTACGAAATCGCCAGCGGCGCGGACCTTGTCAATTCGGCTTCGGCCTACGAGTTCGACAAGCTTGAGCTGACCACGCTTTCGGACAGCCAGGACCGCGAGTACGCGATCAAGGCCGACCTTGCCCGCACTTTCGCGGCTGGCAATGGCGACTTCACCATCCAGGCGGGCGCCAAGCAGCGCTGGCGCAAGAAGTCGTACGACTTCAACGTCTCGGTCTTCAAGGGCTACGACGGCGACTTCACCCTGGCCGACGTGCTGGGCGAGCAGACCTACCGCCTCGACGGCATCAGCCTCGGCCCGGTGGCCAACAAGAACGGCTCTGCCGATTTCTACCGTGCCAACGAGGGTAACTTCGAGTTGCGCAAATACGACTCCGCCAATGACTCGGCGGCAAGCGACTACTCGATCAAGGAAGACATCACCTCGGCCTACGCGTTGACCCGCTGGGATTCCGATGCCCTGCGCGTGATCGGCGGCGTGCGCATGGAGCACACCCGCAACGTGCTCAACGGCAATGTCCTGACCGAGCGCGATAACAAGAAGTTCGACTCGCCGCTGATCGAGACGGTGCAGATCAAGCGCAACTATACCGATTGGCTCCCGAGCCTGACGGTCCGCTGGGCGCCGCAGAATGACCTCGTCTTCCGCGCCGCCGGCTACAAGAGCCTCGTGCGTCCCAAGCTTTCCGCCTTCGCGCCGAAGGCCACGGTCAACGAGGACAACGAGGCTGACTTCGGCAACCCCGACCTCAAGCCCTATGAGGCATGGAATGGTGACGTTGGCTTTGAATACTACTTCTCGGGCAACGGTGCGATCTCGTTCGGCGCCTTCTACAAGGACGTAAAGAACTACGCCGTCACGCAGACTTTCGACGATTACACCTACAAGGGTACGCTCTACGACCAGTTCAAGACCACCATCAACGGCGACAGCGCCGAAGTGGTGGGCTTCGAAGCCAGCTTCAGCCAGGCCTACACGATGCTGCCGGCGCCTTTCGACGGCCTGCTGACACAGCTCAACTACACGTACACTTACGCCAACGGCACCTTGGCCGACGGTCGCAAGATCTCGCTGCCCAAGTCGTCGAAGAATACCTTCAACGTCGTGCTCGGCTATGAGAAGGGTCCGATCGACCTGCGTCTGGCCGGCACCTATCGCGACAAGTACCTGGACGAGGTGGGCGCTTCGGCAGCCAAGGACCGCTATGTCGACAACCACTTCCAGCTCGACTTCTCGGGCAAGCTGAAGGTGCTTGAAAATCTGCGCCTGACGCTCGACGTCATCAACATCAACAACGCCAAGTTCTTCGCCTACCAGAACTTCGCCGACGCGCAGCGCCTGCTGCAGTTCGAGAAGTACGGCCCGACCTTCAAGTTCGGCGCGCGGCTGAACTTCTGATGGGTTGGCGTCATCTTGTGAATGCCGGGCCGGGGGCGATGCTCCCGGCCGTGCTTCTCGCCGGCTGCGCGACCACCGGCGGGGCGCCGCGGCCTTATCTGCCTGCCATCGACGTTCCGGCCCGGGGTGAGACCCAGCCGGTAGGCACGGCCAGGGCCGATGCCGCCGACGACCCGGCGATCTGGCGCAATGCGGTCGATCCCGCAGCGAGCCTGATCGTCGGCACCGACAAGAAGGCCGGGCTCTACGTCTATGGCCTCGACGGCAAGGTTCGCGATTTCTTCGCGGCCGGGGCGATCAACAATGTCGACCTGCGTGAAGTACGCATGGCTGATGGCACGACCCGCATTCTGGTTGCCGCCAGCGATCGCACCGACCGGTCAGATCCGCGCATCGCGCTGTTCTGGCTGGATGGCGCGACGGGCAAGCTGACGGAAATCGGTTCGGATACCTTCCTGCCTGCCGGTCACGTGCCGGCCGAGGCCTATGGGTTCTGCCTTGGCGGTTCGCTCGGCCAGAACGAACTGGCGCGCGCCTATGTCGTGCTCAAGGACGGTACGGTTGCCGAAAGTGGCCTGTACGAAAAGGACGGCCGGATCGTGCCGGACTTTCTGCGGCAGGTGAAGTTCGCCAGCCAGTCGGAAGGCTGCGTCGTCGACGATGCGACAGGCACGCTTTTCGTCGCTGAAGAGGATGTCGGCATCTGGCGCGTGCCCTTGCAGGGCGAATTGAAAGCCGAAGCTTTCGCGCGCGTCGGGGCCGGGGACGGGCTGGTCGATGATGTCGAGGGGCTCGCCATGGCCCGTCTGCCGGGCAGCAGCTGGCTCGTGGCTTCGAGTCAGGGCGACAATGCCTATGCCGTGTTCGATTCGGCTTCGGGCAAGCTTGCAGGCCGATTCCGCATCAATGGCGGGGCGATCGACGGGACCAGCGATACCGACGGGATCGAGGTCGTGCTCGGCGATTTCGGACCGCAGTTCCCGGAAGGACTGTTCATTGCGCAGGATGGGGACAACGCCCCCGATGCGCAGAACTTCAAGCTGTTGTCCTGGCGCTCCATCCGACAGGCGCTTGGCCTCGACTGACCCGAACTGGGCACTCGCCGGACCCGGCTACCATGCTGCAATCCGCTTGAGGCACAAGCGGCAATTGCGGTATGGGGCCGGGACTGGCGAGGGAATCGTGACCTTTGGACATGCGTAACGCTATCAGTGCTGCCCTGGGTGGTGCGCTCCTGACTGTGCCGGGCGTTGCCTGCGCCGATGTCCTGCAGGTGGGCGAGGGCGGCTATACCTGGATTGCCGGCGGCCCCGTCCGGATTACCGATCAGGCACCGGTTCCCGCCGAAGCGCTGGCCGTTCCCGGGCATCTCGACGCAGGCCTTGAGCCGCAATCGATCACCCATGCCCTCGATGCAGCCGGTCCCTCGCGCTGGCGCGCGCGCGTCGCCGAACTGGCGGCGAAATACGATATCAGCCCCAGCCTGCTCGAAGCCGTTGTCTGGCAGGAAAGCCGCTGGAACGAGCGGGCCGTTTCTCCGGCCGGCGCGCGCGGCCTTGCCCAGCTCATGCCCGGCACGGCGCGGCAGATGGGTGTCGATGCCGCCGATCCCATGGCGAATCTGGAAGGTGGCGCGCGTTACCTGCGCATGCAGCTGGACGCATTCGGCGGCGATATCGAAAAGGCGCTGGCGGCCTACAACGCAGGCCCGATGCGCGTGCAGCAGGCCGGAGGCATCCCGCGCATCCGCGAGACGCAGGCCTATGTTGCTTCGATCATGGCGCGGCTGGCCGATCCGGTCCGCCAATAGTTCCGCGTCACGGGTTTGGCCGTGACAGCCCCCGCCCCGGCGCCGTGCCGCCGCAGCAGCGCGCCCGTGCGGTCTCTCAGCCCAGCATGGCTTTCATCATCGAGCGCACTTCGGCGCCCATGTCCTCGCGGTCGAGCGCGATGGCGAGAGTGGCTTCGACGAAGCCGACCTTCGATCCGCAGTCGAAGCGGCGGCCATCGAAAGTCACGGCGTGGAAAGGCTGTTCTCCGATCAGCTTGGCCATCGAATCGGTGAGCTGGATTTCACCGCCCGCGCCTTTGCCCTGGTTGGCGAGCAGGCCCATGACCTCGGGCTGGAGGATATAGCGGCCCGAAACGATCTTGTTCGACGGCGCGTCCTCTACCTTGGGCTTTTCGACAAGGCCTTTCACTTCGGTGAGGTTGCCCCTGCTTTCGCCCGGCGCAATGACGCCGTAGCTTGAGACTTCCTCGTGCGGCACCTCGATCACCGAAACGAGATTGCCGCCAACTTCGTTATAGGCCTCGATCATCTGCGCCATGCAGCCGGGCGAGCCGTACATCAGCTCGTCGGGCAGGAAGATCGCGAAGGGCTCGTCGCCGACAACGGCACGCGCACACCAGATCGCGTGTCCCAGTCCCATCGGTACCTGCTGGCGCACGGTGACGAGATTGCCCGGCAGGATGCGCGTCGGATCCAGTGGATCGAGCGACTTTCCGCGCGAGTTCATCGTCGCCTCTAACTCGTAAGCGGTATCGAAATGTTCGACGATTGCGGTCTTGCCGCGACCGGTGACGAAGACGAATTCCTCGATTCCCGCCTCGCGCGCTTCGTCCACGGCGTACTGGATCAGCGGACGGTCGACCACCGGCAGCAGTTCCTTGGGGATCGCCTTTGTGGCGGGAAGGAAGCGCGTACCCAGACCGGCAACAGGAAAGACGGCCTTGCGGACGGGCTTGCGGAAATTGTTGTCTGACATGGACTAAGTCTTCGCCTCACTTTGTTGCGGGCTGATTAAAGCCTCTAGGATGTGGCGGTGCAACATGAGTAAGCCTAATTCTTCGGTGACCGGAAGGTTGCGTGCGATGCTTGCCGCCCTCACGAATTCCACTAAATGGCAATAAATGGACAAGATCATCATTGAAGGCGGAAAGCGCCTTTCCGGAACGATTCCCGTATCTGGTGCCAAGAACGCCGCGCTCACGCTGCTGCCTTGCGCGCTGCTGACCGACGAACCCCTGACCCTGCGCAATCTGCCACGACTGGCGGATATCGACGGTTTCCAGCACCTCATGAACCAATTCGGCGTCTCGACGATGATCGCCGGATCGCGCCCGGAAGACTTCGGCCGCGTCATGACCCTGCAGGCGACGCGCATCACCAGTTCGGTCGCGCCCTATGACCTCGTGCGCAAGATGCGCGCCTCGATTCTCGTCCTCGGGCCGATGCTGGCGCGTATGGGCGAGGCCACCGTATCGCTGCCGGGCGGCTGCGCCATCGGTAACCGTCCGATCGACCTGCACCTCAAGGCTCTGGAAGCCTTCGGCGCGCAGATCGAACTGGCCGCGGGCTACGTGAAGGCGATCGCGCCCGATGGCGGCTTGCCCGGCGGCCGCTATTCCTTCCCGGTCGTTTCGGTCGGCGCGACGGAGAATGCGCTGATGGCGGCGGTCCTGGCGAACGGCAAGTCGACGCTGCACAATGCCGCGCGCGAGCCGGAAATCGTCGACTTGTGCAACCTGCTCGTGGCGATGGGCGCGCAGATCGAGGGTATCGGCACGTCGGACCTCACCATTCATGGCGTGCCGCGCCTGCATGGCGCCACTTACATGGTCATGCCGGACCGCATCGAGGCCGGTTCCTATGCCTGCGCCGCGGCGATCACCGGCGGCGAAGTCATGCTCAAGGGCGCGCGGATCGAGGACATGGAAGCGACCGTGCAGGCGCTGCGCGATGCCGGGGTGTCGGTCGAACCGCGCGCGGGCGGAATTCACGTCGCGGCCGATGGAAAGCTGCGTCCGGTCAATCTGTCCACCGCGCCTTATCCCGGCTTTGCCACCGACATGCAGGCCCAGCTCATGGCGCTGCTGTGCCGGGCCGAGGGCACCAGCGTCCTGAACGAGACGATCTTCGAAAACCGCTACATGCACGTTCCCGAACTCAACCGCATGAGCGCACATATCGAGACTTCGGGCCGCACGGCCATCGTCCACGGCGTTTCCAGGCTGACCGGGGCCGAAGTCATGGCGACCGACTTGCGCGCCTCGATGAGTCTCGTGATTGCCGGCCTTGCAGCCGAGGGCGAGACCCAGGTGCACCGTCTCTACCACCTCGATCGCGGGTACGAGCGGCTTGAGGAAAAGCTCGCTCTGGTCGGCGCCCAGGTTGAACGGGTCGGCGGCGACTGACCGAAAGGCTGCAACCACCTGCAGTTCCCATGCATTACTCCTTTGTACAGACGAGAGGAGTTGGACAATGGGCCTGATCAAGATGGCTGCAGCCGGCGCTGCCGGTTACGCGCTCTACAAATATGCGACCCGCGACAAGGAAGACATGGCCTATGCGGGCGGCGACGAGAACTTCTCGCAGGTTCGTGAAGCCGGACCGAGTTCCATGAAGAACCGGCCGACAAGCTGGAACAAGGTGGACGAAGCGAGCGACGAAAGCTTTCCTGCCAGCGATCCGCCGGCAACTTACTGAAGTTCCACGTGAAGCAATTTATCCCGATGGCGGTCGGGAGGTCCCCGAAGGGCGGCGCCGCAAGGTGGCCGCCCTTTCCCGTTGGGCGGGCAATCCTGTCCGCAGACGGTTCGGGAGGACGCGCTGCGATATTCGCGTCCAGCCTGACCGATGGGTGTTACAGGGTCCGCTGGTAGCTCAGCGCGAGCCAGACCCGCACGGCGCTGGCGAGACCCGGCGGCGTTTCGGCCTCGAGACGCTCCGCATCGATACGGGCGATGAGGGCATTGACCGGGATCTTCTCCGCGGCGGCCCGGTCCTTCAGCAAGTCCCAGAATACCGGCTCGAGACTGATCGAGGTCTTGTGGCCGGCGATTTCGACCGATCGCTTGATGGGGGGATGGTAGGGGGAAGCCATGGCGCGACCCTAGTTGTTCGGATCGATGAAAACCATCGGATCCCGAAGAGGTTGCGCGACAGTAAACCTTGCGCCGCAGCGCTTCGGGCTTTCCACTGGAGCGCCCGCAGCGCAGGTATCGTGCGGGACGTACCGGCGAGGCCAGCCGTCCCGCACGAGCCAGATCAGTACATGTGCTGGCCGCCGTTGATGCTCAGCGTCGAGCCGGTGACGAATGCGGCGTTTTCCGAGCAGAGGAATGCGCAGCCGCGGGCGATTTCGTAGGCGTGGCCGAGGCGGCCCACCGGAATCTTGGCGACGATCTTTTCCAGCACCGACGGCGGTACGGCTGCAACCATGTCGGTGTCGATGTAACCGGGGGCGATGGCGTTGACGGTTACGCCATACTTGGCGCCTTCCTGTGCCAGCGCCTTGGTGAACCCGTGGATGCCCGACTTGGCGGCGGCATAGTTGACCTGGCCGTACTGACCGGCCTGGCCGTTGATCGAGCCGATGTTGACGATGCGGCCCCAGCCACGCTCACGCATGCCGGGGAAAGTCGCCTTGGCCATGTTGAAGCATCCGCCGAGGTTGATTCGCATCACCTCGTTCCAGTCGTCGAAGCTCATCTTGTGGAGCACGCCGTCACGGGTGATGCCGGCGTTGTTGATGACGACGTCGACCGGGCCGATCTCCTCGGCCACCCTTGCGCAACCGTCGAGGCACGCCTCGTGGTCGCCTACGTCCCATCTGTAGGCTGGAATGCCAGTCCGTTCCGTGAATGCCTTCGCCTTTTCATCATTGCCTGCGTAATTCGCAACGACGTTATGCCCGCGATCCTTCAATGCGAGTGAAATTGCTTCTCCGATACCCCGAGTTCCGCCAGTAACGATTGCAACGCGTGCCATAGAGTGCCTTTCGCATGAGTTTGGCTCCACCACGTCTTTGCTAGGAAATGCACGGGGTCAGGGCAAGTGCGCGCAGTCGCCGATCGATGAATTTTCGGCCATCTGCTTCATAGGACTGTCACAATACTTTGAGGCGTCGGATTTTCGTCAGAATCTGAACTGCGTCCCGACATAGACGGCCTGGCTGTCCTGCTTGCCGTCGGTCAGCGGCAGGAGGCGCTCACGGTCCTGGGAATAGCGCACGCCGGCAGTGACATTGAGATTGTCGGTCACGCGATAGGCGCCGCCGAGATCGACTTCGCCGGCGTCACCCGCGAACGTGCGCGGAGCCCGGCCCGCCGCACGCTTTTCGTCGATCGAGATGCGCGGGCTGAAGCGCGAATCGGTGTTGGTCGCGGAAGCGCCGGGCGACAGGCTGAACTTCTGGAGATCGGGGATCTCCGCCGGGTTGCGGCTGGCGGGCGGTTGCACGAGATTCTGTGCAAAGTTCTGGTAGCCGCGCGCCACGCCCAGGTTGAAGCCGGTGGGGGCCATGCGCAGGCTGCCCGGTTCCTGCTCCGCCTTGGCGACCGACGAGCGGTGGCGCACGATGATGGCCTTGGCCGCCTCGGGGTCGACGCGCACGGCAACGGTCACGGCCCGGTCAGGGCGATTGGGCGTGCCGGCGGGGGTGAAGGGGAACTGGTGGCCCTTGGCCAGCGAACGCATGGCAACGGCGCGCGAGAGGTTTTCATCCGAGGCTTCGGGGTCGAGGGATTCGAGCGATGGCGCAGTGAAGTTCGCGGCGCGGATCGTGGCAGTGAAAGCGAGGACGGCGCTGGGCAGGGCGAGCACGCTTACGCAGCAAGCCAGCAATATGCCGGTCCTGATGCCGCCCCTTGCGGCCATGTTGCTCCCCGAACTCATCACAAACTCTCGCCAGATACCTGTCTGACCCCAATCGGCCCTGTTGCCGTGCGTTGCAATGCCCGGCTTTTCTGTCGCCGGAATCGCTTCGCACATTTTTCCCGTGTCTGTCAGAGATCAGCTTAACACAGTCTGATCGGCGGCGGGAGAAAGAAGCGTTCCATGCGGCCTGTCGGCGTGCCGGGCGTTCAGGTCGCGTTTAGGCTGTCCCCGCTTAGGCCGGTCCGTCAACGCCGGCGCTCTTGCCGCAAGTGTGTTGGCAGCTATAGAGGCGTTGACGGCGGGTTTCGTAACAGCGCTTTTCGCCACCAGGATTCAGGAATTGGGAACGACAATGACAGGCAGCACCGATACCGGCCTCTTCACTGCTCGCAACATGGTCCGCGCCGGGCTCTGCGCCGCGGCGGCACTTGCTCTGACGGGCTGTGGCGGCAAGAAGCAGACCGCCGCGGTGATGGCGCCCTCGCAGGTGACCACCATCGGCGTGAACAGCTATCTCTGGCGCGCCAGCCTCGATACGCTCTCGTTCATGCCGCTGCTCCAGTCGGACAGCGCGGGCGGCGTCATTGTGACCGACTGGTACACCAACCCGAAGAATCCCGGTGAGCGGATGAAGGTCACGGTCATGATCCTCGACCAGGACCTGCGTGCCGACGCGCTGCGCGTCACTGCTGCCCGCGAAGTCGCGGCCAATGGCGGCTGGGCCTCCGCGCCGGTCGAGGCTGCGACCGTGCAGAAGCTCGAAGACATCATCCTCACCCGTGCCCGCGACCTGCGTCGCAACTCGGTGGGCGGCTGATACCCATCCATTGGCGGGCCAGTCGGCCTGCCTCAGGTTCGCGGGCCGACTGGCCC